>NZ_JCBCUW010000079.1:0-15433 GCF_059862525.1 Pseudomonas sp. MF08875 | reverse complement strand
CAGCATAGGAATGAATGCTAAAAGCCCATTGGATTGACGGTTTCGTCGGAGCGAGACGAAAAAAAATCCGATGCCAGTGCAGGCATCGGATTTTGATTTTTTGCGGCCAACGGTCAAGCGGGAGGGGTTGACTGACAGGAGTGCCTTGCACTCCCGCACGGGCCAGTCCGCTGGCTACAGGGGCAGTAGCACCACGTCTTGTTCGAGCCGCAGCTCCTGATTACCCGCATCCAACCTGACCATCGCCCCCAACGGCAGGGTCAGGTTCGGGTCGCAATGGCCGCTGCGCCACCCCGCCAGCACCGGAATGCGCAGCGGCGCGAAGGTCTGCTTGAGCAGAGCTTGTAGCGCCTGGCCATCAACCCCCGCCACATCCCCCACCAGAACGCCGCCAATCGTTGCCAACTTGCCCGCCAGGCGCAGGTGCGTCAGCAATCGGTCAATGCGGTACAGCGGCTCGTTGACGTCCTCGATGAACAAAATGATGCCCTCGGCATCGAGTTCATAAGGCGTGCCCAGGGTGGCGGCGATCATCGACAGGTTGCCACCCATCAAGCGCCCTTGGGCGATGCCCGGCTCGATGGTGACCAAGGGGTAGGCCGCAGGGTGGGGCAGGACGCTGCCGCGCTTCAATTGCCCGCGCAACATGCGAAACAGCGACGATTCGGTGGGTTGCTGCTTGTTGCCCAGCAAGTCGGCGTTGAGCATCGCGCCATGGAAGGTGACGAAGCCGGCATAACGGCTGATGGCCACGTGCAACGCGGTGATGTCACTGTAACCCACAAAGGGCTTGGCGTTGCGCCGCAGCAGGTCGAAGTCGATGCCGTCGAGCAGGCGTGGGCTGCCGTAGCCGCCACGCAGGCACAGGATGGCGTCCACCTGGGGGTCAGCGAATGCGGCATGTAGGTCGTTGAGACGCACCTCATCACTGCCCGCGAGGTAGCCCTCCTTCGCCGTCACACCGGGGAACACCTTGAGCGAATAGCCCCGCGCTTGCATCCACTGCAATGCCTTGTGGGCATCCAGCGTCGCCGGCCCGGCAGGCGCGATCACGCCAATCAAGCCCTCCACAGGCAAGGCCGGCACCGGCATGGACTCACAGTAGGTGGGGGTGTTTGAAGCGCTCATCCATGATTCTCCCTGCGTAGATGGTCCACGCACAGTAGCCACGAAAGGGAATAAAGAGAAGGGACCGGTGACTTTGGGGCTTGCAAGAAAAGGCCCGCGCGCAGCCCATAAAAAACGCCCTCAGGAACCGAGGCTCCTGCGGGCGTTTTGCGGATCAGGACATCAGGCTGGCTTTTACCAGTTTCGCCTGCTCGTCGGCGTGGTACGAGGAACGTACCAGGGGGCCGGACGCGACGTTCTTGAAGCCCATTTTGTAGCCTTCCTCGGCGAACCAGGCAAAGGTGTCCGGGTGCACGAAACGCTGCACCGGCAAGTGGTTGCGCGACGGTTGCAGGTACTGGCCCAGGGTCAGCATGTCGATGTCGTGTTCGCGCATGCGCTTCATGACTTCGATGACTTCCTCGTCGGTCTCGCCCAGGCCCAGCATCAGGCCGGACTTGGTCGGAATATGGGGCATCATCTGCTTGAATTTCTGCAGCAGGGTCAGCGACCACTGGTAGTCCGAACCCGGGCGCGCGGCCTTGTACAGGCGTGGCACGGTTTCCAGGTTGTGGTTGAACACATCCGGCGGCTCGGCAGCGGTGATTTGCAGCGCCACGTCCATGCGCCCACGGTAGTCGGGCACCAGGGTTTCCAGCAGTACGTCGGGCGACAGCTTGCGGATCTCGCGGATGCAGTCGGCAAAATGCTGGGCACCGCCGTCGCGCAGGTCGTCCCGGTCTACCGAGGTGATGACCACGTACTTGAGGCGCAGGTCAGCGATAGCGATGGCCAGGCTCTCGGGCTCGTTGGTATCCAGCGGCTTCGGCCGCCCGTGGCCGACGTCGCAGAACGGGCAACGACGGGTGCAGATGTCACCCATAATCATGAAGGTCGCGGTGCCGCCGGAGAAACACTCGCCCAGGTTCGGGCAGGAGGCCTCTTCGCACACGCTGTGCAGCTTGTGTTTGCGCAACAGGGCCTTGATGCGGTCAACCTCGGGGGACACCGGGATGCGCACGCGGATCCAGTCGGGTTTCTTTGGCAGTTCGGTGGTCGGAATGATCTTCACCGGGATGCGTGCAACCTTCTCGGCGCCGCGCAGTTTCACACCGGCTTCGACCTTGGCACGCGGGGCCGCACGCTCAGTGACATCGAGCGTCGGGATCATGGTTTGCACTGCATCAGTAGTCATATCAGTCGATTCCGCCCGTTAGGGTCGTCTGCTCAGCATAGTCGAGGTGTTTGACGAGCTGCGCGCGCAGCCGGGCACTTACCTCGGCAAATTCAATCGGCCCTGTGTGATCGCGCAACTGGGTCATCGCCAGGCCGGCGTAGCCACAGGGGTTAATTCGGCGAAACGGTTCCAGGCTCATGTCCACGTTCAGGGCCAGGCCATGGAAGGAGCAGCCGTGACGAATACGCAGGCCCAGGGAGGCGATTTTCGCGCCGTCGACATAGACCCCCGGCGCATCGGCTTTGGCCGCAGCGGTCACGCCGTAGCTGGCCAGCAGCTCGATCAGGCACTGTTCCATGCGGCTGACCAAGTCGCGTACGCCAAACCCCAGCCTGCGCACATCCAGCAGCAGGTAGGCCACCAACTGGCCGGGGCCGTGGTAAGTCACCTGGCCGCCGCGGTCGACCTTGACCACCGGGATATCGCCCGGCAGCAGCAGGTGCTCGGCCTTGCCAGCCTGGCCTTGGGTGAACACGGGCGGGTGTTGCACCAGCCAGACTTCGTCCGGCACATCGGTGCCCCGTTCATTGGTGAACCGCTGCATCGCGTGCCAAACCGGCTCGTAGGCCATCTGGCCGAGCTCGCGAAAGCCCAGGGTCTGGTGCATCACAACACCATGTGCACGAAACCGGTGGCCCGCAATTCGCTGTTGATGTTGTAGAGCTGATCCTGGTCGGTGGCGACGATGTGCAACTGGATCGTGGTGTACTTGCCGTTGGTGCTCTGACGCTCGTCCACGCGGTTATGGTTGATCGTGGCGTGCTTGAGCACGATCTCCAGGATCTTGTCCTTGTTACCCGCGCCCGTGTCGCTGATTACCTTGATCGGATAATCGACGTTGGGGAATTCGATCTTTGGCGCCTTTACTTCGGTATCGGTCATGGCGTAACGGCCTCGTAAGCCGTGGCGACAGACATGGCCCCGCGCCGGATCAGCGCGGGGCCATGCAGGTGCACACTAATTCAGTTGAACAAGCCGTAGAAGAATAGCCGGATGCTATCCCACACGCGGCGGAAGATACCACCTTCGTCGACCGCGTCCAGCGCGATCAGGTCAGCGCTGTGCACCACCTTGTCGTCCAACTTGACTTCGACCTTGCCGATCACATCGCCCTTGGCGATTGGTGCGATCAATTGCGGGTTCATGGTCATGCTGGCTTGCAGTTTTTTCAGCTGACCTTTTGGCAGGGTCATGGTCAGGTCCTGGGCCAGACCGGCCTTGACCTGGTTGGTGGTGCCCTTCCAGACCGGCGATTGCGCCAGCTCGGCACCTTTCTGGTAGAAGGTCTGGGTTTCGAAGAAGCGGAAACCATAGGTCAGCAGCTTCTGGGTTTCTGCCGCGCGAGCCTGTTCGCTAACGGTGCCGAACACCACGGCGATCAAGCGCATGCCGTCACGTACCGCCGAGGACACCATGCAGTAGCCCGCTTCATCGGTGTGGCCGGTTTTCAGGCCATCAACGGTCTTGTCGCGCCACAGCAGCAGGTTGCGGTTGGGTTGCTTGATGCCGTTCCAGAAGAACTCTTTTTGCGAGTAGATCGCGTAGTGCGCCGGGTCCTCGTGGATGATCGCGCGCGCCAGCACCGCCATGTCGTGGGCCGAGGAATAGTGCTCGGGGTTCGGCAGGCCGGTGGGGTTCAGGAAGTGGCTGTTGGTCAGGCCCAGTTCGCCGGCCGTTTTGTTCATCATGTCGGCAAAGGCGTCTTCGCTGCCGGCGATGTGCTCGGCGATCGCGACGCTGGCATCGTTACCCGACTGGATGATGATGCCGTGCAGCAGGTCGCTGACGCTGACCTGTGTGCCGACCTTGATGAACATCCGCGAACCGCCGGTGCGCCAGGCGTTTTCACTGACGGTCACCGGATCGTTCTCGCCGATCTGGCCGCGACGGATTTCCAGGGTCGCCATGTAGGCGGTCATCAACTTGGTCAGGCTGGCCGGAGGCAGGCGCTGGTCACCGTTGTTCTCCACCAGCACGTTGCCGCTGCTGGCGTCCATGAGCACGTAGGATTTGGCGGCCAGTTGCGGCGGCGACGGCATCATCTCGACCGCGAATGCGGCAGGCGAGAGGAGCAGCGGGAGTAGCAGGCACAGGCGTTTGGCAAAGGTGGTGATGTTCATCCGTCTCTCGAAGTAGCTAATGGAAACTTGCCCTCGCGGGCAAAACTAATCTGACAACCGGTCCCGGCTGTCGCGTATTTCAGTTGTTCACTCTAGGCCCTTTGCCGGGCTTTTGTTCTTGGGTGAGCCAACAACCGGAGCCAGGCCCTAAGGCCCAACCCTCAATCGGGTGTCATTTATTCTGCGGTAACCACGCTTGGCTGGCCGAGATTGGCCAGGCGCACGCTGTTTTGCACTTGCTGGATCTCACCTGGCGTACCGATCGGCCCCAGGCGTACCCGGTGCAGGGTTTGCTGGTTGCGCACGATGGAGCTGATGAACACCGGCGCCTGCACCATGGAACTGAGCTTGGAACGCAGCAGTTCAGCCGCGTCCGGGTTGGCAAAAGCGCCGACTTGTAGGTACTGCCCGCCCGCCGCCTGGCCCTGGGCCAATTGCGGGACCGCCACAACTGGCGCCGCGTGTTGCTGCGGCGGCGGGGTCCACTGCTCGACCTTGCCGGTGGAGGCGGTGATCTGTGGTTGCGCGGCCTGCGGCTCGTTAAGCATCAACGGCGCCGGTTTGCCACGCTGGGCCCAATACTGCTGCGGGTCGATGCCTTCGACCTTGACCCGCGCGGTACCGGTTTCGGCGTAGCCAAGTTTCTTCGCCGCCGCGTAGGACAGGTCGATGATGCGGTCGGAGTAGAACGGCCCGCGGTCATTGACCCGCAGGATCACGCTGCGGTTGTTGTCCAGGTTGGTCACCCGCACATAACTGGGCAGCGGCAGGGTCTTGTGCGCGGCGCTCATGCCGTAGAGGTCATAGACCTCGCCGTTGGCGGTGTTTTGCCCGTGGAATTTGGTGCCGTACCAGGAGGCCGTGCCGGAGGCGACGTAATCCTTGGATTGCTGGATCGGAAAGTAGTTTTTGCCCAGCACCGTGTAAGGGTTGGCCTTATACGGGCCGGTATGCAAGGTAGGCGTGGCATCAGGAATGCGTGAGACGTCCACGTCCCACCAGGGCGCGCCATCTTTATGGGCGCGGTTGATGTCCAGGCCTGGTTTGGCGCGCACCACCGCGGCTGAGGTTTTTTGCTGCGGCGCGCGGCTGGAGGTGCAACTGGCCACCAGCATCGCCAGGGCGGCGATGGCCACCAGCTTCAGGGGTTGTTGAATCGGCATTGCCCGCATTACTTGACGCCCCGTGCTTGAACCAGCGAATCAGACAGCTGATGAACAGCCATCGCGTACATCACGCTGCGGTTATAACGCGTGATTGCGTAGAAATTTTTCAGCCCCATCCAGTATTCCGGACCGTTATCGCCTTCAAGGCGAAACGCGGTGACTGGCAAGTCGTCGCGCAGCGCATCATGACTCGACCAACCCAGGGCTCGCAACTCCCCGACGGTTTTCGTCGGTTCGATACCCGTGGTCAGGCCTTGGTCCACCTGGTCGCCACGCACACTGGCGAGGCTGACTACCGGCTCGCCAGCCACCCAGCCGTGGCGCTTGAAGTAGCTGGCCACGCTGCCGATAGCGTCGTCCGGGTTGTTCCAGATATTGATGTGGCCGTCGCCGTCAAAATCCACCGCATAGGCGCGGAAACTGCTGGGCATGAACTGCGGCAGGCCCATGGCGCCGGCGTAGGAACCCTTGAGAGTCAGCGGGTCAACTTGTTCTTCGCGGGCCAGCAGCAAGAATTCGCGCAGCTCCTTGCGAAAAAACTCGGCGCGCGGTGGGTAATCGAAGCCCAAAGTGGACAAGGCGTCGATCACCCGGAAGTTGCCGGTGTTGCGGCCAAAGAAGGTTTCGACACCGATGATCGCCACGATCACCTGGGCCGGCACCCCGTATTCCTGCTCGGCGCGGGCCAGTACGGCCTCGTGCTGGCGCCAGAAATCCACGCCCCGGGCCACCCGGGCATCGGTGAGGAACATCGGGCGATATTCCTTCCATTGCTTGACGCGCTCGGCGGGCCGCGAAATGGCGTCCAGAATGGACTGCTTGCGCTGGGCTTCGCGGAACACCCCCATCAGTTGTTCGCCGGCAAAACCGTAGTCGCGGGTCATTTCGCCGACGAACTCGGCCACCTGGGGTGAGCCTTCGTAATCGCCGGCCAGCACCAGGGGCGCAGTGCCAAGGATGCCTACCAGGCCGACCCATGGCGCGTATCGAGTCGCCCAGCCACGCATTGCTTGCATTGAAATCTTCACCTTATTCAAACCTGCGCGATCCACTTACGATGGGTATGGATCGACATCAAAACCCCAAACGCTGACAGCAGCGTCACCAGCGAAGTTCCGCCATAGCTAATGAACGGCAATGGCACTCCCACCACCGGCAGCAGGCCACTGACCATACCGATGTTGACGAAAACATAAACAAAAAAAACCATGGTCAGCGAACCGGCCAGCAGTTTGCCGAACAGTGTCTGCGCCTGGGCGGTAATCACCAGCCCACGGCCGATCAGCAGCAGGTAGATAAGCAGCAACACGCAGATGCCCACCAGGCCGAATTCCTCGCCCATCACGGCGATGATGAAGTCGGTGTGGCTTTCGGGCAAAAAGTCCAGATGGGACTGGGTGCCCAGCAGCCAGCCCTTACCGAACACGCCGCCCGAGCCGATAGCGGCCTTGGACTGGATGATGTTCCAGCCAGTGCCCAGCGGATCGCTTTCTGGGTCGAGGAAGGTCAGTACGCGCTGCTTCTGGTACTCGTGCATGACGAACATCCACATGGCGATCGCCACCGGCACGGTGGCCGCCAGCACACTGAGGATCCAGCGCCAGCGCAACCCGCCCATGAACAGCACGAACGCCCCGCCCGCCAGGATCAGCAGCGAGGTGCCGAGGTCAGGCTGACGCACGATGAGGATGAACGGGATGCCGATCAGCAACAGGCTGATTATCACGTGCTTGAGCTGCGGCGGCAGGCTGCGCTTGGCCAGGTACCAGGCGATGGTGGCCGGCATGATGATTTTCATGAATTCCGAGGGCTGGAAGCGGATCACCCCGGGGATGTTGATCCAGCGCGTGGCGCCCATGGCGTTGTGGCCCATGACGTCCACCACCACCAGCAACACCACGCCGCAGACGTAGGCCAGCGGCACCCAGCGCGCCATGAAACGCGGTTCGAGCTGGGCGATGATGACCATCGACACCAGGCCGATGCCGAAGGACGTCGCCTGCTTTATCAGCAGGTCCCAGCTCTTGCCGCTGGCCGAATACAGCACGAACAGGCTGCCGGCAGCGAGGATCAGCAACAGCACCAGCAACGGGCCATCAATGTGCATACGCTGCAGGAGCGTGGCGCGGCGGCGCATCACATCCTCGCTGGAGAGAATGCGATCAAAATTACTCTTCACGGGCCGTAGCCTCCGCGCTGATAGGGCTGGCGTACTCGGGTTTGAGCCGACCTTCCTGGTCCAGCAGCCAGGCGTCCATCACCTGGCGCGCCACCGGGGCGGCGACGCCGGAACCGGCCTCGCCGTTCTCGACCATCACCGACACCACGATCTTCGGGTTTTCGGCCGGCGCGAAGGCGACGAACAAGGCGTGGTCGCGGTGGCGTTCCTGGACCTTGGAGCGGTCGTACTTCTCGCCCTGCTTGATCGCCACGACCTGGGCCGTACCGCTTTTGCCGGCGATGCGGTACTGCGCGCCGGCCGCAGCCTTGCGCGCGGTGCCACGGGCGCCGTGCATCACTTGCTGCATGCCGTGGTTGACCCGGGTCCAGTCCGCCGGGTCGCGCAGGATGATGTCCGGGATCGGGTTTTCATCCACAGGCTTCTGCCCTTCGATGGACTTGGCCAGGTGCGGGCGTAGCCATTTGCCCTTGCTCGCCACCAATGCGGTGGCCTGGGCCAGTTGCAGCGGTGTGGTCTGCATGTAGCCCTGGCCGATCCCCAGAATCAGGGTTTCACCGGGGAACCAGGCCTGGCGGCGGGTGGCTCGCTTCCATTCCCGTGATGGCATCAGGCCCGGGGATTCCTCGAACATGTCCAGGGACACCTTCTGCCCCAGGCCGAACTTGTTCATATAGGACGAGAGCCGGTCGATCCCCAGTTTGTGGGCCAGGTCATAGAAGTAGGTGTCGTTGGACCGCATGATCGCGGTGTCCAGATCCACATAGCCGTCGCCGGTGCGGTTCCAGTTGCGGTACTTGTGGTCGTAGTTGGGCAGCATGTAGTAGCCAGGGTCGAATACCCGGCTGGAAGCCGTAATCACGCCCGCATCCAAACCGGCGATCGCTACCGCTGGCTTGATGGTCGAGCCCGGCGGGTAAAGGCCACGCAGCACGCGGTTGAATAGCGGCCGGTCGATAGAATCGCGCAGCTCGGCGTAGGCCTTGAAGCTGATGCCGGTGACGAACAGGTTGGGGTCGAAGCTCGGCTGACTGACCATCGCCAATACTTCGCCAGTGGTCGGGTCCAGGGCCACGACTGCGCCACGGCGCCCGCCCAAGGCCAGTTCGGCAGCTTCCTGCAACTTGATGTCCAGGCTCAGGACGATGTCCTTGCCGGGAATCGGGTCAGTACGCTTGAGCACCCGCAGTACGCGGCCGCGGGCGTTGGTCTCGACCTCCTCGTAACCCACTTGGCCGTGCAGCTCGGGCTCGTAGAAACGCTCGATGCCGGTTTTGCCGATGTGGTGGGTGCCGCTGTAGTTGACCGGGTCGAGGGTCTTGAGCTCTTTCTCGTTGATGCGCCCCATGTAGCCCACCGAATGCGCAAAGTGTGCGCCCTGGGGGTAATGGCGCACCAGTTGCGCGACCACTTCGACGCCCGGCAGGCGGAACTGGTTGACGGCGATGCGGGCGATCTGCTCTTCGTTGAGCTCGAACAGGATCGGCACCGGCTCGAATGGCCGGCGCCCCTGCTTCATGCGTTTCTCGAACAGGGCCCGGTCTTCGGGGGGCAATTCCAGCACCTGGACGATCACGTCCAGCACCTGCTGCCAGTCACCGGAGCGCTCGCGGGTCATGCTCAGGCTGAAACTGGGCCGGTTGTCCGCTACCACCACGCCATTACGGTCGAAGATCAACCCACGGGTGGGCGGAATCGGCTGCACATGGACGCGGTTATTTTCCGACAGCGTGGAGTGGTACTCGTACTGGATGACCTGGAGGAAATACAGCCGGGCAATCAGCACGCCGAACAGCAGCGCCACCGTAATGGCCCCGAACACGACGCGGCCGCGCACCAGACGGGCGTCTTTCTCGTGGTCCTTGATGCGGATCGGCTGGGACATGGGGGCAGAACTACTTGTGGTAAGGGTGGCCGGACAACACTGTCCAGGCGCGGTACAACTGCTCGCCGATCAGGATGCGCACCAGCGGGTGAGGCAGGGTCAGGGGCGACAGCGACCAGCGCTGGTCCGCCCGCGCACAGACTTCCGGCGCCAGCCCCTCGGGGCCGCCGACCATGAAGTTCACCGTGCGTGAGTCCAGGCGCCAGCGGTCCAGTTCCACCGCCAACTGCTCGGTGCTCCAGGGCTTGCCGTGGACCTCAAGGGTGACGATCCGCTCATTCGGCCCGACCTTGGCCAGCATGGCTTCGCCTTCCTGGCGGATAAAGCGCGCCACATCGGCGTTCTTGCCACGGGTATTGAGCGGGATTTCCACCAGTTCCAGCGCCAGTTCCGATGGCAGGCGCTTGGCATACTCGTGCCAGCCTTCTTCCACCCACTTGGGCATGCGGGAACCGACGGCGATCAGACGCAGGCGCACAGCCGTTCCTTATTCCTGGTCTTTGTTGAGCTTGATGAAATGCTCGTGGGTGTTTTCCGGGCTGTGGTGGGCAGCGCTGCTGGCGCGGCTCTGTTCGGCACCCTGCCACAGGCGTTCCAGGTCGTAGAACTGGCGGGCGTTGGAAGTCATCATGTGGACGATTACTTCGTCCATGTCCAGCAGCACCCAGTCGCTGTCGCCCTTGCCTTCTTCGCCCAACGGCTTGATGCCCAGGGCCTTGACCGCTTCGCGCACCTTGTCGAGCATCGCGCCGATCTGACGGTTGGAGGTACCGGTGGCGATAATCATGTAGTCGGTGATGCTTTGCTTGTCGCGCACATCGATGACCAGCACGTCCTGGGCCTTGACGTCTTCCAGGGCTGCCACGGCCACATCGACCAAGGCCTGGCCCTTGAGGGGTTCGGTGCTGAGGACTTTCTCAGGCAGCGGAGCGCTCTTGAAGGTGCCTTTGCGCTTAACTTTGCTTACGTCTTTGTTCGTCATATAAAACTCGTTTTGCTCATATGTTCGGGCGCTTCAATACACGTTGATTCGTGCCTTGGAGCACTCCGTTTCAGTTCGGCGCACGGTACAGTCCGTGCGCATCGATGTAGGCCAGGACCGCGTCGGGCACCAGGAAACGTACCGACTTACCGCTGGCCAGCAGTTGACGGATCTGGGTGGCGGAAACCGCGAGCGGTGTCTGCCAGACGAATGCAATCTGTCCGCTCGGCCCCTTGAGGGCCAGCGGGTCGCTCACCGACCGCGCCGCCAACAGGTTGCGCAAGGCATCCGGCGGTTCACTGTCGGCATCCGGGCGTTGCAGCACCAGGATGTGGCAATGCTGGAGCAACTCCTCCCAGCGGTGCCAAGTAGGCAGGCCGCAAAATGCGTCCCAGCCCAGAAGCAAAAACACCTGGTCGTGCGCGGCCAACTCGGCGCGCATCAGTTCCAGGGTGTCGATAGTGTAGGACGGTTTATCCCGTTGCAGCTCACGCGCGTCCACCACCAGTGGCGCCACGCCCACCACCGCGCACTCGACCATCGCCAGGCGATCCTGCGCCGAGACTTGCGGCGTATCCCGATGGGGCGGCCTGGCGTTGGGGGTCAGGCGCAATTCGTCGAGCCCCAGGCTTTCGGCCACTTCCAGGGCGCCGCGTAAGTGCCCGATGTGCACCGGGTCGAAAGTTCCGCCCAGCACACCGATGCGCCGGGGTTCGCTTGCGATCACGACGCCTGGATCAGGCTGGTCGGCCAAGTCAGAACGACTCCTGTCCGCGCAACTGGCCATCACCGACCACGATGTACTTCTCGCAGGTCAGCCCTTCGAGGCCCACCGGGCCGCGGGCGTGCAGCTTATCAGTAGAAATGCCGATCTCGGCACCCAATCCGTATTCAAAGCCATCGGCGAAGCAGGTCGGGGTGTTAATCATCACCGACGCCGAGTCCACCTCGGCGACGAAACGCCGGGTCTGGCCCTGGTGTTCGCTGACGATCGAGTCGGTGTGGTGCGAGCCGTGGCGGTTGATGTGCTCGATGGCCTCGTCCAGCCCTTCGACCACGCGGATCGACAGGATCGGCGCCAGGTACTCGGTGTTCCAATCGTCCTCGGTGGCCGCAACGGCCTCGATGATTGCCCGGGTGCGCTCACAGCCGCGCAGTTCGACGCCTTTTTCGCGAAATTGGGCAGCCATTGCCGGCAAGAACGCCTCGGCGACAGCCTGGTCAACCAGCAGGGTTTCCATGGCGCCGCAGATGCCGTAGCGGTAGGTCTTGGCGTTGAAGGCAATGCGCTGGGCCTTGGCCAGGTCGGCGTGGGCGGCCACATAGACGTGGCAGATGCCGTCCAGGTGCTTGATGACCGGTACGCGGGCATCGCGGCTGACCCGCTCGATCAGGCCCTTGCCACCGCGCGGCACGATCACGTCGACGTACTCGGGCATGGTAATCAGCGCGCCCACGGCGGCGCGGTCGGTCACTTCGACCACTTGCACCACAGCGGCCGGCAACCCCGCCTCGGCCAAGCCACGCTGGATGCACGCGGCAATGGCGCGGTTGGAATGAATGGCCTCGGACCCGCCGCGCAGGATGGTCGCGTTGCCCGACTTCAGGCACAGGCTCGCGGCATCGATAGTCACATTCGGGCGCGACTCATAAATAATGCCGACCACACCCAGGGGCACGCGCATCTTGCCAACCTGGATGCCCGAAGGCCGATAACTCATGTCGCGGATCGCGCCCACCGGGTCCGGCAACGTCGCCACCTGGCGCAAACCGACGATCATGCCGTCGATGCGGGCCGGGGTCAGGGCCAGGCGTTCGAGCATGGCCGGTTCCAGGCCATTGGCGCGGCCAGCGGCCAGGTCCAGCTCATTGGCGACGGACAACTCGGCGCGCGCCTCGTCCAAAGCAGCCGCAGCGGCGTGCAGGGCGCGGTTTTTCTGCGCGGTGCTGGCACGGCCGATCACGCGGGAAGCTTCGCGGGCGGCGCGACCCAGGCGGGTCATGTAGTCAAGAACGGACTCAGTCATGGTCTGGCGAGGTCTTGGCAAAGAGGAAAGCGGCCGATTATAGCTGCCGCGCCCTTCTACTAACAGCGCAGACAGGCGGATGGTCGAAATCAAGGGTAAATTGCCGAAGTTCAGCTTGAATTAAGCGCGCAATTGCTATCATCGCCGGCCAATTCACACCCACTGCATTCGCCGCCATGCCCATCGCCGCCGCTCCCCACGCCCTCCCGGACAGCTTTTTCGACCGTGATGCCCAACTACTGGCCCGCGACCTGCTGGGCAAAGTCATCCGCCACCGGGTCGGCGACCTCTGGCTAAGCGCGCGCATCATCGAGACCGAAGCCTATTACTGCGCCGAAAAGGGCAGCCACGCCTCACTGGGCTACACCGAAAAGCGCAAGGCGCTGTTTCTCGATGGCGGCCACATTTATATGTATTACGCCCGTGGGGGCGACTCGCTGAACTTCAGCGCCCAAGGGCCGGGCAACGCCGTGCTGATTAAATCGGCGTACCCCTGGACCGACGCCCTATCCGGCCCCGCCAGCCTGGCGCAGATGCAGCTCAACAACCCCGACGCCCAGGGCCTGCCGCGCCCGGTGCAACGCCTGTGCGCCGGGCAAACCCTGCTGTGCAAGGCTTTAGGCCTGAAAGTACCAATGTGGGACGCCAAGCGCTTCGATCACGACATGCTCTGTGTTGAAGATGTGGGTGCCCAGGTGCCGAGGGTCGTTCAGACTACGCGGCTGGGCATCCCCCATGGCCGCGATGAACACCTGCCCTACCGCTTCATTGATGCCCAGTACGCAGCGTTCTGCACCCGGAACCCCTTGCGCCGTGGCCAGGTCGAAGGACGCGACTACCGACTGCTAGTGCCAACACCCTAACTTGATTGGAGTTGTATGTATGGGCCCATGGCTCGATAGCGTGACCCTTTGGCTGACCGCCAACCCGCAATGGCTGGCGGCGGCGATTTTCATCCTCGCGTGTGCCGAGTGCCTGGCGATTGTCGGGCTTATCGTACCTGGCACTGTGCTGTTGTTCGCGGTCAGTGTCATGGCCGGCAGCGGCGCCTTGCCCCTGGGCCAGGCATTGCTGATGGGCCTGCTGGGCGGGTTGCTGGGCGACGTGGTGTCGTACCTGCTGGGCCGGCGCTTCCACCAGAATATCCGGCGTTTACCGGGCCTGCGCCACCACCCGGAATGGATCAGCGGTGCCGAAAGCTACTTCCAGCGCTACGGCATCGCCAGCCTCCTGGTGGGGCGTTTTATCGGCCCATTGCGGCCCATGCTGCCCATGGTGGCGGGGATGTTCGACATGCCCTCCCCGCGCTTTATCGCCGTCAGCATCCTGGCCGCCGCCGGTTGGACCGTCGCCTACATCCTGCCGGGCTGGGCCACCGGGGCGGCAATTCGCCTGCCGCTGCCCGAGGGTTTCTGGCCCCAGGCCGGTGTGGTCGCCGCCAGCGTAGCGATCATGCTGGGCCTGAGCATCAACAGCACACTGCGTCATCATCGCAATGCCACCCTGATGATCGGCGGCTTGAGCCTGGCCTTGGTCGGCGCGGTATTTATCGGCTACCCATATCTCAAAGAATTCGACGAAGGCCTGATGGCCCTGGTACAGGAAAACCGCAGCAGCACCCTGGATGCCGTGGCCGTGATGGTCACACGCTTGGGGGATTTCACCACCCAGGTGTTCGCCGGCACAGTGCTGACACTCCTGCTGCTGGCCTACCGCCAGTGGCGTCACGGGGTATTCGTCGGTGCGACGCTGCTGTGCACCGCCCTGGTCAACACGGCGGGCAAATGGTTTTTCGCGCGCATCCGCCCCGATGTGCTGCACGAACCGCTGACCACCTTCAGCATGCCCAGCGGCCACAGTTCGGCCTCGTTCGCGTTTTTCCTGGCCCTGGCCGTGCTCGCCGGTTGCCGGCAGCCACCGCGCATGCGCCTGACCTGGTTTCTGCTGGCGAGCCTGCCGGCGGCGTCGATCGCGCTCTCGCGGGTGTACCTGGGGGTGCACTGGCCGACCGACATCCTGGCCGGCGCCCTGCTGGCGACCGGGGTCTGTGCCCTCAGCGTGACGCTGACCCAGCACAGGCAAAAGCTCGAAACCCTGCCGCTACGTATCTGGTGGCTGATCGTGCCTGCATTGGTCGCCCTGCTAGGGTTCTTCGCCCTGCGCCAGTTGCCTGATGCCATCTTGCGCTATGCCTACTAACATTACTTGTGTCGTCACTCTTACAGAGTGATGACACAAGATGTTCAGCCCTTCAAAAGTCTGTCACTTGGGGCTCATCAACAACCTTGAGCAAAAACTTTGCCACTCGCCCGTTAAAAGCATCGTGCCCCGTAAAGTTAGGATTGACATCGACAATGATGTTTCTGTAGTCGTTCTTGAGCGTACTACCGTGTTTGTCTCGGTAATTACTGCGCGCCAAGTACATTCCGGATTGCCGCTCCTCACTTACTAAAATCACCTGACTTGGACCCGGCCCAAAATCCCTATACAGCGCCCTTTCCGCTCCCTCGCGTATGAGTGAGAAGGTCGAGAGAGCAGCCTCGTCAGTGACCTCCAGATGGCGACCCTGTTGGTCGATTGCTAAACGCCAGCCGTCATACTTACCTCCTGAATTCAACACATAAGTGCAACGCTCACCCCTGTATGCACTTCGTACGGCGTCTTCCAGCCCAAGCGCTTGCGCGGGCGTAGATTGATCCTCGCTACTGTCCGATTGACGGCTTCGACGGT
>NZ_JCBCUW010000078.1:0-15703 GCF_059862525.1 Pseudomonas sp. MF08875 | reverse complement strand
TGAGTCAGCTGCCGGTAATGCGTAGTCATCTGCGCTTGAATCCTTCGGTGTGAGAGCCTGGATTCTACCGGTGGCTGGCTCTCTGCCTCTCGTTTCAAGCGTTGCGCTTATTCTATGAATTCAGGATCCGTTCGTCGTGTCGAAAGCACCGAAGATATAGTCATCGACGTTGAGACAGTTTGTGGACTACGTGGTTACGGTGTTGCTACCCCCTCGATACGAACGAGCAGTGAAAGCATCGACTCGATAATATCGGTAGTGGGGGATGTGTTCGCACCAAAATTGGTGGGCAACGACGTATCCAACCTCGAAAAAACACTGACCACGATAGATCACAGCATCAGCGCAAACGCGGCGGCAAAAGCATCAATCGACATCGCCTTGCACGACCTAAGTTCTAAAGCCGTCGGTGTTCCGCTCTATCGGTTCCTCGGCGGCCGCCACAATAAAATAACTACGGGCATCTCCATTTCCCACAACTGCCTCGACGAGATGATTGACAATGCTTGTACTGCCGTAAGCAACGGTTTTACTACATTGAAAATCAAGCTTGGATCTCCACAGGGTATAGAAGATGATCTTCTTCGGGTTCAAGAGATCCGACGCGCCGTGGAAAAAACAATTGAAATTGGAGTTGACGCCAATCAAGCATGGAGCGAAGAGGACGCCTTGACGTTTGCCGAACGTGCCACGGCTATTGGCGCAAACCTATCGTTTATCGAACAACCTGTGCGATCAACAGAACATCACGCTCTTGCGCGAATAAGCGCTGCCTCAAACATCCCCATAATAGCGGACGAAAGTTGCTCATCAGTACAGGAAGCAATTGTTCTTACAAGTAACGGCTTGGTCGACGGACTGGCAATAAAACTCATGAAGCTCGGCGGCATACGTTGCGCAAGAGCAGCCTACGAAATGGCGCGTCTAAGGTCCAAGATTTGCGCTGCGACGTGCCTTATGGAATCGCCCATTGGAATAGCGGCAATGGCAAGTTTTTGCTCTGGCAGGGATTTCAGGTTCATTGACTTGGATGCTATAGCCTTGATCGCGAGCAACCCTGTTATGGGTGGAGCCACGATGGCTGCCAACACCGTGGTGTTGAGTGAACAGCCTGGACTAGGAATACAAGGGATCGAGGGTTTGGAACTAATAAAAACAATCAATTAACAAACCAGAGCCAGGCTCAGACAAACGAATAATAAAAGTAGGGCTTTCAAAGTTGCAGCACATTCATTAAGCGCCAGGTGCGATGCCTACATAGGAGTAACAAACATATGGAAAAATGCCTGATTGTCGTTGGATACAATAATGTTCGAATTTATGACATCCCCAAGATACGGCGGGCATGTCAACAGCTCTTCAATGCGAAGCTGCTGCTAGTAACAGAGAAAATCGAAGACGCCGATTATCAAGCCGCCGACGAAGTGTTTGCATGCACCCTAGCTTATGACGCCGTGCAAGAGTCGACCCGATTGGTATGCCTGGAACTCGACCGCCTCGAACTGAAGCCGATTGGCATACTGCCGTTTTCCGACCGAGGAGTGCTGCTTGGTGCAAACCTTGCCCTGCATTTCGGGCTTCCTGGGGTTGCGCCCCACGACGCAATTGCAGGCCTCGACAAGCGTATCTTTCGCAACCGAGACACCCAGATCACAAATCATCCGCCAGGATACAAGCCCATCCGTTGCGTTCATGTTCGATCAAAGGAGCAGTTCCAGACTGTGGTGGCTGAGCTCGGCGGGCGAGCTTTCGCAAAACCGGCTAACGAAGGAAACAGTCGCGGTTGCTATGTCGTCCCGTCACTTGGGCAGTGCGAGGCAATCTGGTCAAATCTGGAGAAATATCACGACGCCGGAATTATCGTCGAAGAACTGATTGAGCATGCTCAAGAATACAGTTGGGATTATGTGGCCGGGTGTACGTGGATCACCGAAAAACAAACAACCATGGGAACCTATCGAGCAGAAGTACAACAGATAGTACCCGCACCGCTGCCCCGGGACATCCGCCAACAAATCGATACGGCAGGACATCACATGCTGCGACTTGTGCCCAATGGCGGTGCGTATCACAACGAAATATTCTCGCGTTGCGGGTTCACTGCGGCGGTAGAAACAAACATGCGTCCTGCTGGACTGCGTATTTGGGACCTGGCGGCGTTATCGTTTAAAGATTTCAACCCGTGGGACACATGGGTGAGGTGGGCTGTCACTGGTGCCGTTCAAGAAAAATCGCCTGTTGCCCAGCGCTACTCCGGAATTCGGCTGATTAAAGCACCAAAGCCAGGAGTGTTGATCTCGCTTCCAGATATTGAACGAGTCGGCGCTGAGCTCGGCATCGAAGTGCAGGATTACCGATATGCAAAACAACCCGGAGATCAGGTTACGGACAATCCACAAGATAACTCGGGCTTCTTAGGTGAAGTCGTTGCCTGCGCGACTGAATATGAAGATCTGTGTGCACAACTACTTGAGTTGACATCGACAATCGAGTCGAAAGTACGCATCTCTTGATTTTCAGGCAAAAAAAAATCCGGAAATCCTCACTTTCGTGGGCCTTCCAGACTTTCAAAACTGCTTAAAAATGGTGGGTCGTGTGGGATTCGAACCTACGACCAATTGGTTAAAAGCCAACTGCTCTACCAACTGAGCTAACGACCCGCTGTGTGGTGCGCGTATAATACTGATTTTTAAGGACTATTCAATACCTTATTTGAAATAAATCAGAAATAAGGTGTTGGATCGCTGATTCCTGCCGCTGCGAAGCCGTCCGCACGTAATCTACAGCTATCGCATTTGCCACACGCATGGCCGTTATCGTCTGCCTGATAGCAAGACACGGTAAGGCCGTAGTCCACACCCAGCTTCACGCCGGCCTGAACGATCTGTGCCTTGCTGAGGTTTTGCAGCGGAGCCTGGATGCGGAAGCCCTGCCCCTCCACGCCCGCCTTGGTCGCCAGGTTGGCCAAGCGCTCGAATGCCTCGACGAACTCAGGACGGCAGTCCGGGTAGCCGGAGTAGTCCACCGCATTAACGCCGATGAAGATGTCACGGGCACCCAGCACTTCAGCCCAGCCAAGCGCCAGGGAGAGAAATACGGTATTGCGAGCTGGCACGTAGGTGACGGGAATTCCCTCACTCGGCGCTTCGGGGACGTCGATAGAACTGTCAGTAAGGGCGGAACCGCCCATACCATTGAAGTTCAGACCGATGACTTTATGCTCGACCGCGCCCAAATCACGGGCGACCCGAGCGGCGGCATCCAATTCGGCACGGTGGCGCTGGCCATAGTCGAAACTCAGGGTGTAGCAGCTATAGCCCTCGGCCCGTGCCATGGCCACTACCGTCGCCGAGTCCAGGCCACCGGACAACAGGATCACCGCACGTTTTTCTTCTGTTTTGAGTTGTTCAGTCATTTCAGCGCCCCGGCTCGTCGTTCCAAAGATATTTGTGCATTTGCAACTGCAAACGTACGGGCAAGTTGTCTGCCACGATCCAGTCCGCGAGGTCGCGGGCGCTCAAGTCGTGATGGCTGGGCGAAAACAAGACTTCGCCGGCGCGACGATCGAGGCCGTATTGGATCAACTTGGACACCGCCCAATCGTAGTCTTCGCGCGAACAGATCACGAACTTGACCTGATCGTTGCGCGTCAGCAGCTCGATGTTTTCGTAGCGGTTGCGGTGGGCCTCTTTCGACCCAGGGGTTTTCAGGTCCACAACCCGGCTGACGCGACTATCCACGGCCGATACGTCGAGGGCGCCACTGGTTTCCAGAGAGACCTCGTAACCGGCATCGCACAAGCGCTTGAGCAAGGGAATGGCATGGGGTTGGGCCAAGGGCTCGCCGCCGGTCACGCAGACGTAGCGCGGCTTGAAGCCTGCAACCTGCTCGACGATGTCGTCGAGGGTGCGAAGGGTGCCGCCGCTGAAGGCGTAGGCGCTGTCACAGTATTGGCAACGCAAAGGGCAGCCGGTCAACCGCACAAAAACTGTGGGCAGGCCAGCCGTGCGCGTTTCACCCTGCAACGAGTAAAAAACTTCGGTGATTCTCAATGTGTCTTGCATAGTCGCCACGGGCGTAACAGCTAAACAGGCTGTCCGCCTCCGTCAGGCACTTCAGGGCATCGCGCCAACGCGCAAACGCCAGGAAGCGTGTTTCATAAAAAGGGCGTGGATTCTAACGAAAAAACCCGCGACAAGCGCGGGTTTCTTTGATTCTGGCAAACAAGCCTTACATGCGCTGCAAGTCTCGCTGGGCCAGTTGTGCGGCAGAAGTCCCCGGATACTGGGCAACAACCTGCTGCAGGATACCTTTTACCTTATCGGCATGACCCAGGCGGCGTTCCACATCGGCCAGTTTATACAGCGAATCCGGCACTTTGGCGTGCTTGGGATAGAGCTGGCTGACCTTGGCGAATGCCTGGCCGGCACCTTGCAGGTCGCCTTTGGCCAGGTTGACTTCGCCCAGCCAGTATTGGGCATTGCCCGCATACTGACTGTTTGGATACTTGCGCAGGAACGCCGAGAAAGCCTGGCTGGCCCGGTCGAAATCCTTGGCCTTAATCAGGTCGAAGGCTGCGTCGTAATAAAGCTTTTCCTTCGCCGGGTCACCCGGCTCGCTACTGGCTGCGGGGGCCTGGCTGGCCGCTGCGGCAGCTGCACCGGCGGCATTGACATCGCCACCGGCAGAAGAATTATCAGGAGTCGCGGCTGGTGCAACGCCGGTTCCTATGCGCCGATCAAGATCCTGGTATCGCTCCAGGTTTTCCTGCTTCATGCGCGAGACATCATTTTGCAGAACTTCAATCACACCTTGTTGGCGTGCGATTTGTTCCTGCATTTGTTGCAGTTGGTTGAACAGCTCGCCCTGTGCCGAGACAGGGGTCGAAACCCCTCCCCCGGCATAGGCGCCGTTCGTACCGTAACCCGCAGGCGGATAACTGCTCCCGCTATTGTTATAGCCAGAGTTGTCATCGACCACAGGAACCGCAGCCCACACCGCAAGCGGTGCGAGGCTGAGAGCCAGAACAGTTACAGCACGACGGCACGTTCGCATGACGAATTACTTACGCAGTTCGACGCGACGGTTTTGAGCCCAGGACTGCTCGTCGTTGCCGGTAGCAACTGGACGCTCTTCGCCGTAGGAAACCAGTTCCAGCTGAGCTGGGGAAACACCTTGCAGTACCAGGTAGCGCTGAACGGCTTTCGCACGACGCTCGCCCAGTGCCATGTTGTACTCACGAGTACCACGTTCGTCGGTGTTGCCTTCCAGAACAACGCGAGCGCCGTTTGCTTTCAGGTCTTTGGCATGAACGTCCAGAGCGCGCATGGCTTCTGGCTTCAGGTCCGAGCTGTCGTATTCGAAGTAGAAGGTGGTGATTGCGCGCAGAGCAGCTTCTTCGCTCAGGGAGCCATCTACAGCACCAGTGTTAGCGCCGTAACCAGCGTTTGGATCAACAGCGCCTTCACCGGCGTTGTCGCCGCCTTTGGACGAGCAACCTACAGCTACAGCCATGGCCAGAGCCAGCGCAGCAAACTTACCAAACTTCAGCATTTCCATCGTGAAACTCCTAATGAACCCCAGTGTGTTAAGTAAAACGTGTAGCGCCGCGTCAGTTCAGGTAAGGGGACCAGGAAGGTTCTCTGACTTCGCCTTGAGCGGTAGGAAGCGGGAGCCTTACGCGTCCATTAATGGACACGAGCATCAAGACTCCCCGGCCCTGCTGGCGGGTGGCGTAGATTACCATGGTGCCGTTGGGTGCAACAGTAGGCGACTCATCAAGTGTGCTATCTGTAAGGATTTTTACGCTTCCGCGCTGCAAATCCTGGGCCGCGACCTTGAAATTAGTGAAGCCTTCCTGCCGGTGAATCATCACCAGGGTCTTTTCATCGGCCGACAACTTAGGGTTGGCGTTGTAGTTACCGATAAAAGTCACCCGCTCAGCACCACCGCCACTCGCGCTGGTTTTGTAGATTTGCGGTTTGCCGCCCCGGTCGGAGGTGAAGTAGATGGTCGAGCCATCCTTACCCCAGAACGGTTCGGTGTTGATGCCTGGGCCGCTGGTCACGCGGGAAATCTGGCGCGACCCCAGGTTCATTACATAAATATCCGGGTTACCGTCCTTGGACAGCACGAACGCCAGTCGCGAACCATCGGGCGACCAAGATGGCGCGCCGTTCAGGCCTTCGAAGTTGGTGATCTGCTCGCGACGGCCGGTGTCGATGTGCTGAACGAAGATGCGCGGGCGCTTCTGCTCGAACGACACATAAGCGATGCGCTTGCCATCGGGAGCGAAACGCGGCGACAGGATAGGCTCGCGCGATTGCAGCAGGGTCACTGCGCGGGCGCCGTCATAGTCGGAGCGCTGCAGGGTGTAGCGGGTGTTGTTCACCGAAAAACGCTCGGCCGTCACGTACAGCATGCGAGTAGAGAACGCGCCCTTGATGCCGGTGAGTTTTTCAAACGACTGGTCAGAGATGTAGTGGGCCATGTCGCGTAACTGATCGACACTGCCCGAGACGCTGCCGGTCAGCACTTGCTGTTCGGTAGAGACGTTGAACAGCGCGTATTGCACCTGCAGGCGACCGCCCGCCGGGACAATGCTGCCGACCATAATGTACTGGGCGCCCAGGGCCTTCCAGTCGCGGTAGATCACTTCGCTAGCCTGAGTGGGCAAGCCGATCATGTTTTGCTTGGGGATCGGCGAGTAGTAACCCGAGTTGCGCAGGTCGTTGCCGATGATTTCCGCCATATCGTCCGGCAGCACGCTGCCGCCCTGCCAGCCGAACGGCACTACCGCGATCGGGGTGGCCCGATCGCTACCGCTGGTGACCAGGATGTTTTTTTCGTCTGCCGCCGCCATGCCTGCCATGCAGCAAATAACGACAAGCATTCCTCGAAGAAGGTTTCTCACAAGGCTAGATCCTCAGGTGTGAATGTCATCTTGAATGAACGATAGGGAGCAAAATCGCTCGGCTTCATTCCCTGCATTTCCGTCAGGCGACCAATGTTCTTGACCGCCGCGACCGCAGAGCTATCAAACGGGCCATCACCGCTGGAGCGGGCTACCGTTACCGATGTGACCGTTCCATCCGGCAACATGCCGATTTGCAGCACTACCGTCATGTTCTTGCGGGCCGAAGGAGGACGCGCCCAACCTTCCGCAGCGCGGGCGCGAATCAGGTCGTCGAAACTGCCGGCGACTTCATCGCCCTGCTCGTCGGCCAAAGCCTGCTGACGTTGCGGGGTGTCGGATAGCAAGTCAGCCAAGGCCTGGGCCTTTTTCTCTTCGGTCGACTTGCGCGCTGCTTCCGTTGCCTTTTTCTTGGCCGCGTCGGCAGCCGCTTTCTTCTTGGCGTCTTCGGCGACTTTCTTTTTCGCCTCGTCCGCTTCGGCTTTTTTCTTGGCGTCGTCAGCCGCTTTTTTCTTCGCGTCTTCGACTATTTTCTT
Organism: Pseudomonas sp. MF08875; assembly: GCF_059862525.1. Classification (NCBI taxonomy): domain Bacteria; kingdom Pseudomonadati; phylum Pseudomonadota; class Gammaproteobacteria; order Pseudomonadales; family Pseudomonadaceae; genus Pseudomonas; species Pseudomonas sp. MF08875. The sequence continues at coordinate 8,254 of NZ_JCBCUW010000078.1, read as the reverse complement.
CTTGGCTTCTTCAGCGGCCTTTTTCTTGGCCTCTTCTTCTGCCAGCTTCTTGGCTTCTTCTTCGGCTTTTTTCTTGGCTATATCAGCCAATTGTTTCTCTTCAGCCTTTTTCGCCTCAGCGGTCTTCTTGGCTTCGTCGGCTTTCTTGGCCTCATCGGCCTTTTTCGCTTCGTCAGCCTTCTTGGACTCGTCGGCCTTCTTTGCTTCCTCGGCCTTTTGAGCCGCCTCTTCTTTCTTTTGTTCCGCAGCTTTTACCGCTTCCTGCTCGACCTTCTTCTGCTCCATCTGTTCGACTTCGGTCTGGCGCGCGGCGGATTTCTTCGCCTCACCCGCAATCTTCTGATTGGTCTGGGTGGTCGCCTGACTTTTCGACTTGAGCTGGTACAGGGTCGCCTGGACGATCGGTTTGGCCGGCGGCAGCTCCGGCGTAAAGGCAAAGCTGACGAACAGCATGCCAAATACCAGAACGTGCAAGGCTATGGCCCAGACACTCGGCCAGAAGTAGCTTTCCGAAGCCGTGGGCTCTCGCTGTTGTTGCATCAGGGCGCCTCGGTAATCAGGCCAACATTACCGACCCCGGCTTTCTGCAACCCGCCCATGGCCCCCATGACCGCGCCGTAATCGACGGTTTTATCCCCGCGAATGAACACTTGGGTGTGCTTGCCGCCTTCGTTGCCGGCACGAATGATCTTGGTCACCGCGTCGGTCATCTGCGGCAAGGTCATGGCCTTGTCCTGCTGCTTGTCGGTATCGACTTCGCTGCCAAGGTTCCAGTAGTAGGTCTTGTCAGCCTTGATCGAAATGGTCAGGACCTGGGTGTTGTTGTCCTGAGGCAAGGCTTCGCTGGAAACCTTGGGCAGATCAACCTTCACGCCCTGATTGAGCATGGGCGCGGTCACCATGAAAATGACCAGCAGCACCAGCATCACGTCGATGTAAGGCACCACGTTCATCTCGGCAACCGGCTTGCGCTTTTTGCGAGCTCTAGCGATTAACGCCATCGGGAAATACCTGCTTATTCTTCGCTGGTGTGCACTTTGCGGTGCAGGATCGCCTGGAACTCATCGGCGAAGGTGTAGTAGCGGCTAATCAGGGTTTCGCTACGCGCGGCAAAGCGGTTGTAGGCGATAACGGCTGGAATGGCCGCGAACAAACCGATCGCGGTGGCAATCAGGGCCTCGGCAATGCCTGGTGCTACGGTGGCGAGGGTCGCTTGCTGGGCGGTGGCCAGACCGCGGAAGGAGTTCATGATCCCCCAGACCGTACCGAACAGGCCGATGTAGGGGCTAACAGAACCCACGGTCGCCAGGAATGGCAGGCTTTGCTCGAGCTTTTCTTCCTCGCGGGAAATGGCCACGCGCATGGCGCGGGCCACGCCTTCCATTACGGCTTCCGGGTCTACACCGGGCTGCTGGCGTAAGCGGGAGAATTCCTTGAAGCCGGCACGGAAGATCTGTTCCACACCCGAGTCCGGATCGGGATTGCTGCCCGCCTGACGATAGAGCTTGGACAAATCGATACCCGACCAAAAGCGCTCTTCAAAGCTCTCCAGGGCACGTCGACCGGCGCGCAGCAGGTTGCTGCGCTGAAAAATCATGACCCATGAAGTGACCGATGCGGCCACCAGCGTCAGCATTACCAACTGAACAACGATGCTGGCATTACTGACCAAGCTCCACATGGAGGAATGGTCGACGACGTTAGCTTCCACGCTTTATCTCCTGCTCTGAATGTTTACCCGCGCCGCTCACGCCGGCAAAGGCCGCACGTAGAGCTTCGGGAATGGCCCGGGGTTTCAAACTATCGGCGCGCACACAGGCCACCAAAAACTGCCCTTCACAGAGCAGCACGTTATCCGTGGCTCGCCTGACCTGTTGCAAAAAGCGCAGGCTGGCCCGGTTCAATTCGATTACTTGTGCACTTACCAGGAGCTCGTCGTCCAGTCGCGCCGGGGCGTGGTAACGCGCTTCGCTGGAATGCACGACGAACAACAGGTCCTCGCCGGCCAGCTGCGATTGGGCAAAGCCCAACTCACGTAGCCGCTCGGTTCGAGCCCGCTCCATAAACTTTAGGTAATTAACGTAATACACGATGCCGCCGGCATCGGTGTCCTCGTAATAAACGCGACAACGATGTGCGAACGACTCAAGCCCGTTTTGCGCGCGCATACTCTAGTGCTTACTCCTCAGGTTGCCAATCCAGCCAGGCAACTGTTTTTCCATTCTTGCGCACCTTTCAAGCGAAAAGTCCGACACTGAAGCGTATAAGACCTCACAACGCAGAAATAAATCACTGACAAGACACCCTTTAATCGCCCACAGCGTCCAAAAACTCGTCTGCCACAGGCCTGTCGCCCATACGTGACGGAATGTTTAAGCCAAAATGCAGGTAAGCGTGCCGGGTCACCACCCGCCCCCGCGGTGTGCGCATGATGTAGCCCTGCTGGATCAGGTAAGGCTCCAGCACATCCTCAATGGTGTGGCGTTCTTCGCTGATGGCGGCGGCCAGGCTGTCGACACCCACCGGCCCGCCATCGAACTTCTCGATCATGGTCAGCAGCAGGCGCCGGTCCTGATGATCGAAACCGCGCTCATCGACATCCAGCAGGTTCAGCGCCAGGTCAGCAATCGCCTTGGTGATATGCCCCTTGGCGCGGACCTGGGCAAAGTCACGGACCCGGCGCAACAAGCGGTTGGCGATCCGTGGCGTGCCCCGGGCACGGCGGGCGATCTCGAACGCGCCTTCAGGGTCCAGCGGCAAACCGAGGATGCCCGCCGAACGACTAACGATGGTGGCCAGGTCGGCGGTGCTGTAGAACTCCAGGCGCTGGACGATACCGAAACGATCCCGCAGCGGGTTGGTGAGCATGCCCGCACGCGTGGTGGCACCCACCAGGGTGAACGGTGGCAGGTCGAGCTTAATCGAGCGTGCCGCCGGGCCCTCGCCGATCATGATGTCGAGCTGGAAGTCCTCCATGGCCGGGTACAGCACTTCTTCGACGATGGGTGACAGGCGATGGATTTCGTCGATGAAGAGCACATCGTGCGGCTCGAGGTTGGTCAGCAGCGCCGCCAGGTCACCGGGGCGTTCCAGCACCGGGCCCGAGGTGCTCTTGATCGACACGCCCATTTCCTGGGCAATGATATTGGCCAGGGTGGTCTTACCCAGGCCTGGCGGGCCGAAGATCAGCGTATGGTCCAAGGACTCATTGCGCCCGCGTGCTGCCTGGATAAACAACTCCATTTGCTCGCGAACCGTGGGCTGGCCGATGTATTCAGCCAGGCTGACGGGGCGAATCGCCCGGTCCTGGACTTCCTCGCGGTCCCGCGGGCCGGGGCTGGCGGTAATCAGACGATCAGCTTCAATCACTTAAATCATTCCCTTCAGGGCACGGCGGATCATGTCTTCGCTGCTCAAACCTTTCTCCTTGATGGCGGAAATCGCCTTGCTGGCTTCCGCCGGCTTGTAGCCCAGGGAAATCAACGCACTAACCGCATCATTCTCAGCGGTGGCCACGGGAATCGGCGCATCCGGCTGATTCGGCACCAAGGCAAACATATTCGGCACGGTCTCCCAGGCCTTGAAGCGGTCCTTGAGTTCCACAAGCAGGCGCTCGGCGGTTTTCTTGCCCACGCCCGGTACCTTGGTCAGCGCCGAGGTGTCCTGGGCCTGCACGCAACGCACCAGCTCATCGACTTCCAGGCTCGACATCAATGCCAGGGCCAACTTGGGGCCGACGCCGTTAAGGCGAATCAGCTCGCGGAAAAAATCACGGTCGCGCTTGCCAATGAAGCCATAAAGCAACTGGGCATCCTCGCGCACCACCAAATGGGTGTGCAGCGTGATGGGCTCACCGATCGACGGTAGTCGATAAAGCGTGGTCATGGGCACTTCCAACTCATACCCCAGGCCGTTTACATCCAGAATCAGGTGCGGCGGCTGTTTTTCAGCCAAGGTGCCGCGCAAGCGTCCAATCACGTTTCAGATCCCTGAGCGTTGGCCAGCGCAAAGGCTGGCGGGTAGCGGAGTGAGTGAAACGGCCGACAACCCAGGCCCAAAACACTCAACTTCCGAAATGACTGCGCCGATGCTATCAGAGACGCAAGCGACCGCCACGGCTACGTGCCGCTCCCAGGCCATGAGGCAACAGGCTGGAACGGGTGTGGGCATGGCAAATGGCGATCGCCAGGGCATCGGAGGCGTCGATCTGCGGTTTGGTGGTGAGCTTGAGCAAGTGCATCACCATCATCTGCACCACTTCCTTGTTCGCCGCGCCCGTCCCGGCCACAGCCTGCTTAACCTGGGTGGCGGTGTACTCGGCAATTTCCAGGCTTTCCTCCACCCCCGCGACAATCGCCGCGCCCCGGGCCTGGCCCAGCTTCAAGGCAGAGTCGGCGTTGCGCGCCATAAACACTTTTTCAATGCCCATGGTGACCGGCCCGTAGGTCTGGATCACCTCGCGCACGCCGCGATAGACGATTTGTAAGCGTTCGGGCAATTCGCCAGCACCGGTACGAATGCACCCTGATGCCACATAGACACAACCGCGGCCGGTATCGCGTACCACGCCGTAGCCAGTGATACGTGAGCCAGGGTCGATGCCAAGAATAAGAGTCATAACGCCTGCGGGTCGAAGGGAATTGGGCCAGCATAGAGCAGGCGAAGGGCGCGTATTTGCCCGCGATGCCGTCACTTGGTTAGATCAGCTACAACAAGTTAACGCAATCGCGGGCAAGCCATGCACCTTAAACAAGGGAGCAATCAGCCAAGCTGTTCGGCCACCGACTCGGCAATGTCGGCGTTGGAGTAGACGTTCTGCACGTCGTCCAGGTCTTCCAGCATGTCGATCAGCTTGAGCACCTTTTCGGCGCCCTCCAGGTCCAGCTCGGCGCTGGTGGTGGGCAACATGACAATTTCCGCATCCGCCGCCTTGAAGCCTGCGGCCTCGAGGGCATTACGCACCGCATAGAAGCTGGAGAACGAGGTAAACACGTCGATGGAACCGTCGTCGTTGGTCACCACGTCGTCGGCATCGGCCTCCATCGCCGCTTCCATCAGCGCGTCTTCGTCGGTGCCTGGCGCGAAGTTGATCTGCCCCTTGCGCTCGAACAGATAGGCCACCGAACCGTCGGTGCCCAGGTTGCCGCCACACTTGCTGAAAGCGTGGCGCACCGCCGCGGCCGTGCGATTGCGGTTGTCGGTCATGCACTCGACCATCACCGCCACGCCGCCCGGGCCGTAGCCTTCGTAGGTCAGCTCGACCATGTCGTCGGTGTCCGCAGCCCCCGCGCCACGCGCCACGGCGCGGTCGATGATATCGCGGCTCATGTTCGCGCCCAGGGCTTTATCCAAGGCCAGGCGCAAACGCGGGTTGGAGCCCGGATCGCCGCCGCCCTGGCGGGCAGCGACCGTCAACTCACGGATCCACTTGGTGAAAATCTTGCCTTTCTTGGCATCCTGACGCTCTTTGCGGTGCTTGATGTTCGCCCACTTGGAATGGCCAGCCATAACACGACTCCAGAATTCTTAAACAACCTCACACGCCCTGCCCCAGGCAGGATTCAAACCGCATAACGCAAAGGCGCATCCGAAGATGCGCCTTAGCAGACTGCATGAAAACTACCGCGCCTTCAGGCAGCCCGCCCGTTCGCCTTTACTCAGCCTTGGGCTGTTCACGCAGGCGAATGTGCAGTTCACGCAGGGCCTTGGCGTCCACCAGGCCTGGGGCCTGGGTCATGACGCACGCAGCGCTCTGGGTTTTCGGGAACGCGATCACTTCACGGATGGACTGCGCACCGGTCATCAACATCACCAGGCGATCCAGGCCAAAGGCTAGGCCACCGTGAGGCGGAGCACCGTACTTCAGGGCATCGAGCAGGAAGCCGAACTTCTCTTCCTGTTCCGCTTCGCTGATCCCCAGCAGGCGGAATACCGATTGCTGCATTTCCTTACGGTGGATACGGATCGAACCGCCACCCAGCTCGGTGCCGTTGAGCACCATGTCGTAGGCACGGGACAACGCGGTCGCCGGATTCGCTTCCAGTTCGGCCGGGGTGCACTTGGGTGCAGTGAACGGGTGGTGCAGCGCAGTGAAGCTGCCGTCGTCGTTCTCTTCAAACATCGGGAAGTCGACGACCCACATTGGCGCCCATTCGCAGGTCAGCAGGTTCAGGTCGTTACCGACCTTGATCCGCAGTGCACCCAGGGCCTCGCTGACGATCTTGGCCTTGTCGGCACCGAAGAACACGATATCGCCATCGACTGCGCCAACGCGATCGAGGATCACATTGAGGTTGGCCTCGGGGATGTTCTTGACGATAGGCGACTGCAAGCCTTCGACACCTTTGGCGCGCTCGTTGACCTTGATGTACGCCAGGCCCTTGGCACCGTAGATGCCGACGAACTTGGTGTAGTCGTCGATCTTGCTGCGCGGCATGCTCGCCCCGCCCGGAACGCGCAGAGCCGCAATGCGGCTTTTCGGGTCGTTGGCTGGGCCGCTGAACACTTTGAAGTCGACGTCCTTGAGCTGGTCGGCAACGTCCACCAGTTCCAGCGGGTTACGCAGGTCAGGCTTGTCGGAACCATAGCGGCGCATGGCCTCTTCCCAGGTCATGTGCGGGAACTCGCCGAACTCCAGACCCAGCACTTCCTTGAACAGGTTGCGGATCATGCCTTCGGTCAGGCCCATGATGTCTTTTTCATCGAGGAAACTGGTTTCGATGTCGATCTGGGTGAATTCCGGCTGGCGGTCGGCACGCAGGTCCTCGTCACGGAAGCACTTGGCGATCTGGTAGTAGCGATCGAAGCCGGCGACCATCAACAGCTGTTTGAAGAGCTGTGGCGATTGCGGCAAGGCAAAGAAGCTGCCGGCGTGGGTGCGGCTTGGCACCAGGTAGTCGCGGGCACCCTCGGGCGTGGCACGGGTAAGGATCGGCGTCTCGACGTCGAGGAAGCCGTTTTCGTCCAGGTAGCGGCGGATGCTGGTGGTCATGCGCGAACGCAGGCGCAGCTTCTCGAGCATTTCCGGGCGACGCAGGTCGATGAAGCGGTAGCGCAGGCGGGTTTCCTCGCCAACATCAGAGAACTCGTTGAGCGGGAACGGCGGGGTTTCCGCTTCGTTCAACACTTCGAGTTCATAACCCAGCACTTCGATCATGCCCGAAGCCATGTTGGCGTTGCCGGCGCCGGCCGGACGCAGGCGCACCTTGCCGGTGACCTTGACCACGTACTCGCTGCGCACACGGTCGGCAGCGGCGAAGGTTTCGGCGCGGTCCGGATCGAATACCACCTGGGCCAGACCATCACGATCACGGATATCGAGGAAAATCACCCCGCCATGGTCGCGACGACGGTGGACCCATCCGCAAAGGGTAATTTCCTGACCTTCCAGGCTCTCGTTCAGTTGGCCGCAATAATGGCTGCGCATCATGATGGTGATTTCACTTCTCGTAATTCGACATTCGGTTGGAGCTCTCGCCTACCGCCGCACCCTGAACCGGGCGCCCGATGAGGCAAGACCTCGCGCGTGGAGTTCAACTTAGTCAGCTTTGTCGCCACCGGCCAGGTTCTTCTTGGCACCGGTCTTGAAATCGGTCTCGTACCAGCCCGAGCCACTGAGGCGAAAACCGGGCATCGATAGCATTCTTTGCAACTGCGGGGCCTGGCAGGCCGGGCAATCGACCAGCGGCGCGGCGCTGATCTTCTGGATGGCTTCCAACTGATGACCGCAGGAAGCACATTGATAGTCATACATGGGCATGGGGGACGTCTCGCAAATCCGTTCTACAGCCCGAGCCCGCACAAGAGCCTGGACTACACAGCAAAGAGCGGGATTATATCCATTAAATCGAGCCTGTGCAGCCCACAGCGGGACGCCTGCTGCACCTGCCCCCTCAACCCAACGCTATCACCGGCGCATTCGCACACGCCGATCCGGATCAAACCTCGAGCCTGCCAGCCTGACCGGCCTTGAACCGAAAGCCTCCTCCCTCTTTCAAGCTATGAACTACGCACACGACCCGCACCAATCCACTGAAATTCTTTACCCCGCCATGGCGCAGGTGAACTTCCCGATCAACATAGGAAAGCAACGCACTCACGGTACAACTGTTGACCTTGGCAATATCGGCCCTGAATTCAACACATAAGTGCAACGCTCACCCCTGTATGCACTTCGTACGGCGTCTTCCAGCCCAAGCGCTTGCGCGGGCGTAGATTGATCCTCGCTACTGTCCGATTGACGGCTTCGACGGTC
>NZ_JCBCUW010000077.1:0-15925 GCF_059862525.1 Pseudomonas sp. MF08875 | reverse complement strand
CCTGAGTCAGCTGCCGGTAATGCGTAGTCATCTGCGCTTGAATCCTTCGGTGTGAGAGCCTGGATTCTACCGGTGGCTGGCTCTCTGCCTCTCGTTTCAAGCGTTGCGCTTATTCTATGAATTCAGGTTATGATGAAGTAAAACTCGAATATAAGTCTTTAATTTCATCCCTAACGCGCAGATCAGCTTTCCTCACGATGTTCGGTTTGTTTGAGCATCGCATTAATGGCTGCCTTGAAGAAATGATAAGTCTGTCCGGCTTTAGCGGGGATTTGAAATGCAAAGGATCAATTGAGAAATCTCACGTTATTTTGAAGAAAGGATTTGAGGCCAGACACATAGTCGATATTGACCATCTCACAGTCATTAGAAATATCATGATTCACAACGATGGGTTAGCCACTGACTATCACAAGACGGCTTGCAAGACAGAGAAGAAAACCGAATTTGAGAAAAGACTATTGAAAGCGGTTAAGCGGGCCGATGGGGTTGATGTAAACCCATTCAACGGTCTCATCGTTGATGAGCGATTCCTCCCATACGCAGTGAATGAATTCAATCGCTACGCTACAGAATTGGAAGAGGCAATCCAGAGCTACCATCGACAGAACCCACAGCCTTAGCTTTCTTCACTGTAATCGTCATGCGATGGGATCGTGCCGATACGGCCATCAATCTCCCTGAAATGAGCGCCGCCGTTAACGCCGAGGTAATCTGAATTTGAGACTCGTGAGTTTTCACCGATGCCATTGTCAGGCCGATAGACATCATCACGTTCCATTGAGAGCGGCACCCATCCGGTCCCATCACATTTGGTGCATCCCCCTCTCACACCACCATCGCCCCCACATCGAGGACACAGGGACTCGAGACGAGCTTTAGAGGGTGCAGGTGCGGGAGCCGATGAAATCGGCAGGACTGGCCCGGTAGGCTTTTTAATTCGCGGACTTCGAGGGGGATGAGGGTTAATTTTCGGCTCAGGCCGGTGATATTCACTGATGTGACGCTTCATGATGTGCTTTGCAATTTTGACATTGCAGATCGGACAAGGGGCGACCTCAATCTTGCTGCGTGGTGCAAAATCGGACGTAGGCCGGGAGTGGCCCGCATTCTGAGTTGAGCTTCCACGAGGGTTTGCTTTCTCGCCGAAGACGCTGAGTAACGCAGGCTGCACGCCACTATCAACGAGCTTCCGAAGCTTGGTCTTCGCCAACTCATTACCCTGCTCTGCGGCTTTCTTATACCAAGCTGCGGCTATCGAGTAGCTGAGATCTACCCCTGTGCCGGTGAAATAGAAGAAGCCAAGATTGCACTGGGCCGTTACCTCGCCCTGAGCGCCTGCTTTGAGCGACCAGAAGACCGCGAGGGACGCATCGGCAGTAATCCCTACCCCTTGCGCATAGCAAACCCCGAGGTTGCTTTGAGCCGCCGCGTGGCCTTGCTGTGCCGCCTTTCGATACCAACGAGCCGCGAGTTGATCGTCCTGCGAAACGCCGAAGCCGGTCGCGTAACAGACGCCAAGGTTGTATTGGGCTGGGGCGTATGCTTGCTTAGCCGCTTCTCGATACCAATGAACAGCCACCGTGGGGGCTTTACGTCCGGTTTGGCCATTGGCGAAGCGCACGCCGAGATTGAACTGATCGATAGGATCGTCCGGAGAGGAGGATGGGGGTGCGTTTCTCATTGAAATCAGTCCTTGATACCAGCCTGATGGGCAATCCTCGCTGTGCCATCATACTCATGCCATGCTGAGCTTAGAAACAGCTTCTGAAAGGTTTCTGAAAACGTTCAGAACCGAATCAGAACAGACTCGGTTTTGATTCTGAACAGATTCAGAACAAAAAAAACCGCCTCATCAGGGGCGGCTTTAAGACCAATCAGGTTCCCGTTCCTTGGGCTTAGCCTTCTCAGCTACGGGTTTGGTAGCGGTGCGGCAAGGCACAGGGTCACTGCCCCAGTTGCCAGAGCTGCGTGTGCTGATGACCGTGCTGTTCGTGTGACCAAGCCCCAAGCGTGCGCTACGGATCTTCAAGCGTATCACCAGCGACACAAGCAGATATGTCAGCGGGTGGATGATGATGAATGCATACATGAACGGGACTTCAAAGCTGCTACGAGTCGCAACGTAGTGAGCGCGTGCCTGACTGAGATCGAAGCGGCCACCGCCCAGCGCCTGCTGCTCTACAGTAAAGTCGAAGAAGCCGATCCCTGTGGCGTTCATGACGATGTAGCGGTATAGAAAGAACGCAGCGATGAGGCTCATAACGAGCTTGAAAGCGCCGAGCGTGGATTCGAGAGCTTGCTCACGACTACTCATAGCTTTTCCTCCATCTTTCTGATGATGACCAGCACAGGCGCAAGGACCACACCGAAAAGCACGGGAATGGCTGCCATATGAACATCGTAGTTATGGTCAACGAAGATACGCCCCATCGCAGTGAAAAGGCGAACACCGGGAGTCAGATTCAAAGCACCATATAGGAGAGCACATGAAAGCAAAGTCACAAGAATCTTGTCGCCATGGTTTTTGAATTGAGAGGAAAGCAGCTCTCTCTTAGTTATTTTATAGCTCATTTGCTTACCTCCTTACGATTAGCATTTTCTCCTTTCACTGAAATTATACCATATTAAAAAACGAATCAAGATCAACAGCGATGAAAAACAATGCCGTTAATCGGCATTATCTAAATCGGTGCATAGCGCTTTCGACTCTTCCAAAGACCTCTTCACTATTAAAATCTTTCGATCCTGAAACGCTCATTAATTTTTCGAACTCTATAGACACTTTCTTCAGCGCTGCGTCCAAGCCGATAGTCGCTGAAAGATAAAAGATTTGGACAATTGAGAACTGGATAGCGACTGAGATCACTGTATTTAGAACTGAGCCATCGTTGTAGACCACCGAATCACTTACTGTGTAAACCAGCTCGTTCAGCAGCGGGAGCATCAAGCTAACGGCCCCAAGGTTCAAGAACAGTAATGCAGCAGAAAGAGATGGATTGATCAGCAGCCAAAGACTGTTCATCAGGAAAGCGAAATGCACATTCATCGCTCCCTCTTGGTCCCTGCTCGTAGAGGAAAACATGAATATAGAGGCAAGCATCATCACGCCTATTTTCACATAAATATAAAAGGCCGTGAGTGTTGTGCGGCTGATCGACAACAGAAAGGTGATAAACGGATAGATTGCGCAGATAGCCACAGTGGCGGTAATTATCAAGGCAAAGCTCACGACAAGCGAAGCGAACTCCAACCCAGCCTGAGCAGCAGGCAACGAAAGGGTATTTGCAGCTTGGCTGCCCGTCTTTAATATGATCAATGCAGCGCTGAGATTATTGAGGTAAGTAAGCGTGTCGCTCATAAAGCTCGAAACCCGATTCAGCTGTGGCGTTATACATTTCTGCATCTCCGCTTGGGAAGCGTAACAGCTTGAAAAGCTGAAACCACTGCGCTGATAGATTTGAGAAATGGCATCATTCCCAGCAGAAATTAGCATCTGTTTTATTTGCAGGGCTGTCGATTGCTCGTCTCGCAACGCAGCAAGCGAAGACGTATAGTCGAAAAGATTCGAGCGCTTCACCATCTCATCGAAATTCGAAAATCTCGCACGCTTCTCATCTTCAGACATGCTCTGAATCGTGCTAACCGTCGCTTGCATGTCATTGTTATTGACTGTGATTTTCTGAAACTCAGACATGATTGAGCTTTGAATTTTTTGAAGCCCGCTATGCTCGTTGAACAAACCGACTGTGGCTGATAGCAGATCTGTGATTTTGAAATCAGCCTGAGAGTAATTCTTCTGCTCAGCATCAGCGAACGCGGAAAATGAATCAGCAAAAGCGGCAATGGCCGCTGCCTTCGCGGCTCTGATCTCTGACGCCTCAACGTCTACGTGAGGGAGGAATGACAGCCTACTCTTCTCATCAACGACGACCTTCCCAGCTTTATCCTTGTTCAAGCAGAACTCATAAGCGAGGCCGTAATCAGCCCACATGTGGCGGCGGTCATCTACGTCGAGCGTCTGACTGCACATCTTCTGATTCATCATGTATGCGACAGCATTGGCTGCGTCAGCGAGCTTCGTGAAGCCAGCGTCAATGTCCTTGTCAAAGCCGTTGTAGCCCGCAATCCCGGCGTTGTAGCTCCTGACTCCCGCGACCTTCATGCATGCTTTGGTGCGCACCACAGCACCGTCAAACAGCAATCCGCTCTTCTGCACAGAAGGCTTCACCTCAGTGTTCTGGATGCACTGGTTGAAGGCATCAGGGTTGAACAAAAACGCTGCTCCATCGAATCGAGTGCCCACAATGACCTCTGCATTCTCTCTACGTGTGTTGTTCATCGCGTTGATGACCAGCATGTCAAAGATCGGTGCTGACGCAGCTATGAGCTGCTGACGTGCTACGGACTGAGCAGCCGCTGAGTCATTAGCGCTGACACTGACCCAAATCGAATAGAGGTGAACGAAGAAGCCGCAAAGGATTGCCAGCCCAGCAAAGAGACAAGCAAAGATCACGTTCGACAGATACGGAAGGCCACACATCAGTAGCACCCCCAATGGGCTGAGAAATGCGTAGACCAGCCCGGTCTGATTCTGCAGAAATTTGTCGGACGTTTTGAGGTGATAGATCGTTTTACAGCCGTATGAGACGGCAAAAAGGATGAAGATCCAGCGGAGAAGCGTCGCGATGATGTTGAACACGAAAGCGAGTGGCCCTGTTGGCGTATCAGACGGTTCGAACTGAATGTCGGTAGGAAGCCAATCGACTCCGAAATTCTTGGCAAGGCTACCCACTGAGTTCGTGATGTAGCTTGCTAACGCCGCAGTCGTCTCGTTCATGACGCTTTTGCTGAACACTTTGCTCACTCCCAACTTCATGACCATAGAGGGAGTGCAAAGCGAGATATTGTCTTTTGTCACACTCGCACATTGCTCAGAAACATCAGCATCGCGCTTTACTGACTCTGCAGTTTGAGTAGCAGCATTTGAAATTGCCGTCAATGACATAAGCATCATTAGCAGCAGTGTTTTGATGAATTTCATTATTTGAAATATTTGTTTCTTGTATTATACCATCTCGAAACCGCTTTCCCTCCCCATAACACTTAAAATTATCAATATCTCGATTCAACATTATCCTCATGTATTTCTAACCCCCCCCCATACTGGGGGAGATGATTTCTATTCAGAAGGCTCACTCCCGAAATGCTTTCTCGCAGCCTGAACGAGCTGCTTTCTTTTTTCTGTCCTCTCATCGCGTTTAGCGCGGGCATGCTTACTCGTTGCCTGCTGCACAATCTGATTCAGCTCTTTTTCAGAGATACCATGAAGCTGCTGAGCCGCATTCATTAGCTGAGGATCACGCAATCGAATCATCAAGAACTCAATATCTTTATCGACAGCCGCTTTCACTTTGAAGAGCTGTGCTATTTCGTCTGTCTTCTCATCAGCAAATCTCATCAACATGTATGCGACTACGCAAAAAATAACCATAATCATGACGGTCATTACAACGTTAGCTATCAAACCTTTTCCGGCAGTCAAGCTGATTATCATGAGCATCGTGCTATCCAACTCAAGATTTAGTAACAATACAATCGAGACAAACATGAACAGCGCAAAAACCCCTACAGAAATTAGCTCAAACACAAGCTCCATAGCAACATCCTTAATCGGAGCAAATATTCTATTTGGCGCTGGCTCAAGCATGGTTAACGACGTAGCTATAATGAGCTTAGCGACTATAAACACGATATTCATCAACTGCTTTATCATTCGAATCATAATCATGACTACGAAATATGATGGTAAAACCACAACAAGGACGAACCCTACCGCAAGCTTGAACCAAGCAATCGACATCTGAGCAGAGGCGACGATATAGAGAGCAATTAGGATCGCATGCGCAATCTTCGCACCGATTCCCCCGAGCACCTTCGTGAATGTAGTGATACGTGAGGCGTCACCAACCGTAGCCGCTGCAGATTTTTCGGTAGCACTCAACGCATCAGTATCAACGCCGCCCCCAGCATCCCACAGTTGCAGAATCGTCCCAAGCGCGGTTTTGATCGTGAACGTAGTGAGAGCATCATTGATGAACTCGCCTCCCATCATCATCAATCCCACAGGGATGCTCACTCGGTCATTCGTTGAGCAGCGCGCAGGCTCAGCGCGGCAGAACGAGGCTCCCTCTGAGACAGACATATTCATGGGTAGGCCCAACATGAGCTTCAAGGCCGTATTGTCTGTGCCAAAGAGCTTGTCCACCATTTGCTGAAAGCTGAGGCTCACGAGTGCTTCGAGCGTGCTCTCGTTCTCATCAGTCGAAGGCTGAATATTGACGATAGGGGAAGCTAACAAGCTGGCATAGCTGATCTCAGGGTATGTCGTGACGGACCTTTCGTGCATCTCTCCGTTCACTTTCTCATCAGTCGTGCCTGTGAAAATCTCTTCTGCGACGAAATTGTCTTTATGAGCGGGGCCGTTGTATTGAACGAAAAGGGTATTCGAAATGCCAGTGAATGCATCCTTTTTCTGTTTTTGAATCTTAACGACGAGCGAGAAATTCGCAGCAGCACCTATGATTCCCGCTCTCAAATTCTTGACCATCTCAGATGCAAATTGGGATGCAGCACTTTGATCTTCAAGAATCGCAGCTCTCATTGCTTCCTGAATTTTGTTATATACATATGTTGTTGCGAAGAACCATTGCATCTGCTTTGTTCTGTAATACAGCGCATCTTCAATGTGCTCACTGCCAAGATTTTTGAAAGTCCCATCGTCATCGAGATAGACACACTGGCTGGCGAAGGCAGCTTGCATTCCATTCACCCCTTTCACTATGTCTCTGAACGCTGTGTCAGCAGGAATGGCGTTGTATGCATCGACAGATGCACGCACTGCTTTATTGTCATCCCACGCGACAGTGCAAAGCTCATTGAGCTTGGCAAGGGTGATCTGACGCACAGCATGCTTCATGACTTTTGAGATGATGTCGCCGCCGTTACCCAGCATATTCATATCAGCGCCAATGTAGCCGCTATACGCCGCTTTATAGACTGATGAAGAGGCAGCAAGGAGGTTAGATGTGTCTTTAATTCCTATCTCATCTGGCTTGTAATATTGCTTGACGAGGCTCTTTGCATCAGCTTTGTATTGCGCGATTATTTTCTTGCTGTAAATCTCTAAATATGGATCTTGATAGACATTTGTAGAATCGACGCTGCCATTCGAGATCAACTCATAAAACGCCTCATCATTTCCAATCATAGAGATGTAATTGAATGTCTCATTGCCAAGTGATTTCGCTGCATTCTTCTGAATATCACGAAGCTGAGAGATGAATGTTCCGTCATTCATGCTTTCTCCGTTATTACGCTCAAAATTTACTCCAACAGCATTGTTAAAGTTAATAACGCCGAAGCTATGTTTATAACCCCACGTCTTGCGCTCCCAAAGCTTGAGTGATGGCGCGTTGAATTTCACATCGTAGTTGTTCGCAGTAGCGTAGAAATTCACCATGTTGCGCCAGCTCGACGTTACGTCAACGTTCACATCGCCCAATCCATTTGGTGTCACGTCAGCTTCTGCTGATTCAAGAATTCTGTCCGCGACCTCCTTCTTACTATATGACCCGACCAATCCCGCGTCAGCCATGTTCGCAAAATTGAACGCTATCAATGCTTGACGTGTGTTCCTGAAAACCGCTTGGTCGATTTTGACCATTCCCCCCACCGCATAATAGTTTTTCTGGAGAGATGTATCGTCAAGAGCGGAGGTGTTTTTCAAATCCGTCGATTGAAGCGAAAAGGAAAGGCCAGTCCAGTTCACCATTGCCATAATCGCTAAAACGGCATTCACTGCAAGATAAGCAATCACGTTTATGAGCACAAACAGCGCTATCAAGAGCCACGCCTTCTTTGCTATTGCGCTCTCAAATACGCCTCGAACGTCTTCAGACTGAAGCTTAAAAACCATCGTGATTAAGTAACCCACAGAACCCAGCGCAAGTGCACCTGAAAGAATCAAGGAAAATATGAAATAGGTTTCAAAAAACGGGTCGCGCTGGATCTCTTTTGTAAAGCCGAGATCCTTTACGAATGGCATGAATGAGTCCGTGCCGAAAACTTTCCCAAAAATGTTCGGACCAGGGTCATCGTTTAAAAGGTAGGGACCGCTTCTGACAGCGCTTATTTCGAGGTTCTTGCCAAGCTCAATGCTGCCAATGTTGGAAATCTCAGCCCCGAGGAATGTCCCGTTCGCATCCCCCGGCACCGTTTCGTCAGCAGCATTGACGACGCTGCATGTGAACATAATCACCATAGCAGCCAGAATTATTTTAATGCTCATGTTTTAATATAGTTGTTTCTGTAATTATACCATTCTCATTTCTTCATTCCGTTGATTAAGAGAATAAAAATCCCGCCGAACGCGAGATTTATTTTGACGGTCAGAGGTATCTACAAATCGTAAGATACGCTGTGTTCTGCCTTCGTCTAATGTAGTTACTAAAAGTCAACACGCAGACTGCTGCAAAAGCAACAACACCAGTGAAGCCACTTAAGCTGAAACTAAGCATTTCTATGTAGGTGAGGAACACGGCAGCAAATGCGAAGGTAGGGACGTAGAAGCTCCACAGCAAATCATTGAGCAAAACGTTCCTTGCCTTTTTACTATCGTATATTTTCTTGTCTTTAAATGCTCTGCAAATAACATCAAAATTCAGCGTCTTTGGAGAAAATGATTCGTTATTCTTGATTTGTCTCGCGTATTTATTTCGAAGCTCGCCGCTGAGGAAACAGATGTTCAATGAGAAGTAGCTGAACCAGCTCGTTGCAAGCGTGCAGAACAGCAGACAGACGGCGAGCGTAGGGCCAGTGAAGCCTTTCACCAGTCCAGTAACTACGAACAGAAAAATAAGCCCAGCAAACGCAGGGAGAGCTACGATACGAAGGAGAATAAACCACGCAGCGGTGAAGTTTGAGATAGCTCGATTTGCTCTGTGCCTTTCATCTAAATCAGCGTATGTCGAAGCAGATGAATCGGGATTTATCTCATCAAATAGTTCGTCATAAAAATTATTTGATTCTTTGAATCGTGCAAGCATCACTTGCAAGGTATTTTTGATTTTCATATTTCTAATATTTTGTTATGCGTTCATTATACCATGCCAAAAATTAAAGCAAGGTTGAACGCAAAATAAATATCAGAAACAGTCCATCAGGCGAGCGATAAACCCGCCCTCTGAATCAAGAGTTACGGGCTTCCCATGTAGCTAATAAAAATAATGCCGTCGAACCGGAGAGGTTAACAGCCAGCTCTGCATGGCGAGGCGCTGCTCTCACACCTGCTTTCCCCTTACCATGCGCATCGCTGAGCCGATTCCGAAGCGAGCCAAGACCTTCGACGACAGCTGTGCAGCCGCCGAGGATCTGCTTGAACACTACTTCCTCGTGCTGCGCCTTAGTCAGGTTGAGCAGCGATGCTGTCTGCTTGTAAAGCTTGTTTAGATCTGGAGTGGATTCGTGATCGGTCGCCCCGGCTTCGTCGAGTATGTGCTTGCAAACAGACTCCAGTAAGGTGCGTGCCATCGTGATGGCTCCTTCCGGGTCGCTTGCACGACGCTCCAACGCTTTCCGCCACGCCGAGGTGACATGCTCGGCATCGAATCGCTCCAGCGCATCCAGAACAGCTTCATCAGCCGGGTATCGCTCTTGCTTTTCGAAGAATTCGAACACAGGCCCGAGTTGCTCATAGATGAAAGCCTTTCGCTCCACATACCCCGCAAATTTAGGCTTGATGAACAGCCAAAAATGTTCGAGCGTTCGATGTGTTTTTAGCCAGCCCGGCAGTAGCTCAGCCACCTCTGACTCGTCGATCAGCTTCTTGCGATGCAAGGTGAACGGGAGATCATCAGCAGGTGTGTAACGTCCGGTCGCTCGGGCAAGCAAAAGCGTCTGCAACGCCTGTAGGTCTTCGGCCAGTGGATGCATCACTCTACCCCTAAATTTGGTTTCCGAACGGGTCCATCACTTTTCAGTTTTGATCACACCGGGAAACTCATTGAAACCGGTTGAGTTGAAGAAAGACATACGATTTTGCAAATTCACCAAATCAAATCTTGCGCTATGGTGAAACTTCGGCTTTACCGTAGGCGACCAAAGAGCAAATAATGTTTCGAGTTCGATATTCAGAGCGGACGCATCAAGCGACCTACATGACTGTAAAGTTTTGTGCTTTACCGATGGGAACTTTAATTTGAAAATTTCATTATAATGAGGCTGAAAATATCTAATTAGACCAGCCTCAACCATCGCAATCTTTTGCTTCTTATCTGGCGGATTCCGTATAGCACCCATAAGGCGAGTTTCATTCGAATTATCATTGATGGCACCATCAGCTCTTCCATCCATCGAAATTAGAACCTGGCCCTCATCAAATTGCATCATGAAAATAACAATTTCATTATCCGGTGTATTATGTGCGGACAACGCCAATATTTTTTGAAACGTCGCATGATTCATAAGTCGCTGCTGAGCTGATCGATTGCCCTGACCAATAGCCTGACCAACATACAAGACCTCACAGCGATTCAACACCCCTCCACTGGCTTCAGGCGCCATCTGAGATGCAAGCACTGATGCAGGAATATAGCGCACCTCTTTACCACCTTCATCGCAAGTTGAAAGCTCTCGAAAAGGATAAACACAGCTAATTCCAACAGCACCATCAACTAATGAAAGCGGATACTCGCTGAACTCTATTTGTGTTTCTACACCTGAGATTTTGTAGGCAATCTTTCCCGAGAGATATTCGCCCTCATGTTTCAAACTGTCAGCGATAAAATAAGGATTGGGACGAGTGGCGATTATGTATATATGACACTTGTCTAACTCATCCTGCCCGTCGTCTAATACCCCACCAGCCATTAGCTGATTCGCAGTTACCATTACCGCATAGCTGGCTTGGTAGCTGTAAGCATATTCAGTGACATTCTTTCTTTTCATAAACTTCAAAAATCCATTTAAAGCGTTTTGTTTTATGAGTGCAGTGCCCTGTCAATGGCCGGGTGACGCCGTATGGCATTCTACCTCAAAAATGCATGACCGGAAGCTGAACGCATGACTGACCGGAAAAATCACCCGCCCTGCCCTTTTCTTGACCGAAAACGCTTAGCCCTCTTGACCGAAAAAAGATCTTCTTTTTTAAAATCAAAAAATCAAAGCAAGCAAGGAAGGTTCAATTCCGGTCAAACCCGCAATTGAAAGGCTTAACGCGCTCCGCTTGTATTTTTCTACAATCCTGTTTTTGCTTAACGTGCTTTTTTGGAAATTCAATATGGTAACATTACTCATATAACAACTATTACACATCATGAGTAATTCAAAAACTGTAGAGCTTCAATCTAAGCTCATAGAAATACAATCCAATTTAGCATCTGTCATCGAGGCAATCACAAAGCAAGAAACCAAGATTACTCGCTTGCAATCAGAGGGCTACAAGCTTACGCAAAAGGCTAAAACGCCCGGTCTTTCGTCAGACGTAAAATCGAGCATAGAATTTGAGGCTGAGACTAAAGACGCTGATATTGAAAAGGCACAATCTGACCTCAAATCACTCAGGGACAAACGAGCTAAAATTTCCAACGCCGAAAGGGTTCAGATTGAGAAAATATCAGTCACTGAAACGGTCAGAAAATACTACTCAATCGCTGAGCTATACAGCATTGAAACTGATAGCGACTTCGACCGCTTCACTCACATTTTGAAAGAACACAAGAGTGCCGTGGGCCTCTCCTCACTCGACGATTTAGAGATTGCTTTAAGCAGCAACAATGCCAGTCAGTATTCACAATAAAGTCCACTGGTGAATACAATGAATGACACAAAATCCAAAAAGCATTTGCAAGACAGATGCACGCTCAGCTTCAAGGAAAACTTCTTCAAGCTCGCAGCCCTCAGCGGGGCTGTTCGAGTTAGAACGAAGCGCACTGGCGACAAGGTTGTGAGTAGCCGAGGCATCAGCGATTTCCTTGACGAAGCAGCGGCTAACGGCTTCGTTGAGCTTAAGAGAAATGACGTATTGCTCGAGAGAGTCAGCGGTGCCTTGGTCAACGCAAACTCTAACATCACTCAGCTCTTCCACATTGTCAAAAATGACTCTGTGAAAATCAAAGGGAACGAGTCGATTCAAGTCAGAACATTCGTCAGCAAATACTACAGACTTAACGAGCCTCATTTTGCTTTTTTAACAGACATTCGTAAACGTCAGCCAGTGTCACACCTCATCGGCTCTGACTCATCCTTCAAGCAGATGGTTGATGCTTTGAAAAGCGAGCACGAGGTAAAGCCCGCAACGACGAGGCTGCACTTCGAGCTATCAGGCCGAGGCTTCGAACGATTTCAAGGCGAAGGAAAATCCGGCTTAAAGCCTATCGACAAGATTCTCTCATTTCTCGACACAGTTGCGCTCAGAGTCACCGCTTTGCAGGTAAGTGAATCGGAGCAGCATAGACTCGATATCCTCTTCAAGCATTACGAAGATTTGAACGAGGTGGTGAAAGACCTAAATAAAGCGATCTACATGGACAGAGAAAAGCACACGAAGACATTTTCAATCGTCGATGCAGCACGAAAAATAATCACATTAACAAAGGAGATTGAGGCTCTTAAATAAAATGGCAGTTGCACTATTAAAACAGACAGAGAAAGGCCAGCCCAAAAATGTCAAAAGCACACCGTCGGTTCACACGCACGCAGAAGCCAAGGACCATACCATTTACCTTTTTGAGCGAAAAATTGTCAACGGCGTGAACGTGCATGACGGCGTGGAATTCTTTGAGACGAACATGCCGATTGGCATGCTACCACCGTCCCTGACTGACTCCACTGACGTGACTAAATACAGGGAAGACTATGGTCACGTAGTAGCCGATTTCCTTGACGGTTACGCTGCTCAGAACAGAGACAAGACTTACGCAAAACCCAATCCGCTGATCGCTTTCAAGTGGGTGCTTTCGTTCAAGCAAGACGAGCTTGCGCACTTCGAAACTGACGAAGAGAAGGCGACCTTCATGAAGGAGCGCGCCAAAGACTATCTGGTCGCAATGGGCTGCACGAATAGCAACGAATTCTTCTACGCTTTGGCTCCGCACCTCAAGGACGAGAACCCACACGTTCACATCATCCAATCCGCTTACAAGAAAGACGGCAACCTGCACAACTTCTTCATCGGTAAGCGCTTTGACGGCGGCATCACAGACGTATTCGCTGACGTGTCCTACAAGCATGAGCAGCAGTATCCGTTCCTCGCTCGCAACGAGCACAAGACGAGGGACAAGCACCTTCAGATCTCATTGGACAAAGTAGGGAAAGCGGCAGGGCCGGATGCAGGAATCTACAACCTGATTGCTGATCTCAGCAGCGCGTATGACGCTGAAAGCTACTCACATGCCAAGGTCAAGGCGACTCTCGAAGCCGCTGGCTACTCGATGCAGTCACACCGTAAAAACGGAAAGATGCAGGACATTTATCTGATCCGCAACGCAACCGATAAGCTCGACCAGCGCAGCTACAAATCCATGCCTTTGGAGCTGAAAAAATTCTTGGAGATGCACGAGTTCCACGCCTACGTGAAGAACAAGCATAAGGTAGATATTTCGTCAGTGACGGCCAAGGCGATAGCGCTCACCAGAGCCATGCAGGACGGGAAGATCGATGAGCTGAATCAGAAGCTCAGAGATGAGTTCAACGTCATGCTCGTGCCGTCCAAAGGGGCCGGAAAATTCCACTCGTGGAGCCTGTATTACGGCGACATTGACGAGCGCATACCGCTACCCAAGCTGGGTTTCGAAACGAAGCTGCAGATCAACAAATCGACCCAGCAACCCATGCAGCTTCTCGACATTTCTGATGAGCAATTCAAAGCGCTTGTGGACGAGCAATCGACCATCAGCGCATCGCTTAAAGAGTTCAAGCAGCGTGCCAGAGCATCACGCTCGAAGCCGCATAGGCCATACACCCGTTTCGCCTACCTCGACGACGAAACGACTGAGGAATTCATCGCCCGTATGCGCGTGGAAAGCGTCATGAACGCCCTCACCCGCCATCAATATCTGAACAACACACTCTACTCAGATTTCAACAAGCGAGAGATGTGGAAACGCAAGAGCGAGAACGAGTATGAAATGCTGCAGAGCAACAAATCGTCAGCAGACAGCCTCATCGCTCAGATCGTCGCATCAGGGAACGACCAAATCGAATTCGTGGGCACGGCCTGCCCGGAGATCCAAGCACAGCTTTACCTTGCGGCCATGCGTGCAGGTGTGGAAGTGAAACACTACGCGCCATCCCCAGCGCTTATTGAGCAAGCACAGCAGGAGGCAGAAGCGACTTACCGCAAGACCGTTGCTGCAAACCTCACAAAAGTCGATGCCCGCATTGCAGCGGACCTGGCCGACCCGGACAAGCCTCAGCACAAGGTGTTCTTGCAAGCGAACAGCCGTCTTCGTAGAGAAGTAGACCAGATGCCGCGCCTCTATGGTGCTCTCTATGGCTTGCACAAGGGATTGGAGGTGTCAGCGTTCGCATATATCGAGAGCGTGCAGCAGATCCCACCGGAGGACGTGCAGAAGGTTGTGAAGGATGCACAGCAGGATCTACAGCTCACCGATGAGCAGATACGCAGTTATCTCATAGCGTTGGGAATCGAGATAGCAGAAGACCCGGTGAACGAGGTTGAGCAGCAGATCCAGCCGAAGCATCGCCCAGCTCAGGTAGCATCGGAACAGCAATCAAAACTGAACGCTCAGCCAAGCAACAAAAAGCCAGCTCAACCGCTTATGCAAGCAAAGCCCGATAGCCCCGGTCGAGATGAGCGCAGAAACAGAGTCAAACCCCAATGAGGGGTTTCATTTTGCATCCGTAGGTATGGACTCAACTGCCTCAATGAAGGTTTTCAGAGCAGAGACATTCAGCTTCGTATTGCCGAATTTTGCGGGTTTCCCAACGTTCATCCAAGGGTAATTCAGCTTATTCTTCAAGGCGTTCAGCGACCTATTGAATTGTCGATTCTGAATCATGGCTCTATCGACGTTGAATTTCACAGTTAAAAAGAAATCACTACATTCGATGATGGAAACGTATGGGGTGCGAGGTAAATCTTCGATATTCATTGCGTACTGGATTTGTTTCTCAACATTATAGCATTTGAGAAAAGCAAAACCGCCCATTGCGGGCGGCACATGAACAAAAATTCAGAACACTTTATCTTTGAATCTTTCTCTTGCAGAAACAGGTTTCTGGATTTCATTTGTAGGTTTCAAATAAATCACATCTCCCGGCTTATTAATTATGAACAGCCGATTTTCAGAGTCCAAACCCAAATCAAACTCATAAGGCTTTTTTTCATTCCGTTCAAATTTTTTGATGAAGATGGCATCAGAGTATTTACTCTGACGATACGAAGAGGTTTGGGCGTTGAGCTGACGCCCCGCCACATAACCTGTCACATCAATAAATACCAACCCCTGAATATCGCTCTGTTTACCAACATACTTCACATCATTGGAGCCAAGCCTTTTGAAACTGTATGCATACTCAGTCCCATTAAATACGGTGACAAAATATTTGGCAGACGTTGCTACATCAAGAATTTTATTACCCAGCCCTTGAACACTGATGCTCGGCGCTTTTGGGTCATAGCTCGATGCGAGCTGCACTGGCTCTTTGGGAGCCTCAGCGAAAGCATTCAACGATAGCGTTGCAGCAAGAACAGTAAAAATCCTTTTCATTATTAACCTCGGCGGTTGCAGGATCTGAGTGCAACACGGTTATTGAATTGAAGCGGGAGCATCATGCCGCATCACCACGGCTTCTTGCATCACTTCGCCCATCACCTCGATCGGGCATTTGAAGTCGAAGCGTT
>NZ_JCBCUW010000076.1:0-16573 GCF_059862525.1 Pseudomonas sp. MF08875 | reverse complement strand
CCGTCGAAGCCGTCAATCGGACAGTAGCGAGGATCAATCTACGCCCGCGCAAGCGCTTGGGCTGGAAGACGCCGTACGAAGTGCATACAGGGGTGAGCGTTGCACTTATGTGTTGAATTCAGGGGGGTATTTAACTGGATTGTCAGTGTCTTGGTGGGTTGTGCCGCTGGTCCAATGTGGGCTGCAACGCACTTGGGGGCGGAGGAAGACAAAGGTAGTCGGAGTGCCTACGGCTATATCTTCTTGATCGACATGATGTTGCGACCGGCACTGATGGTGCTGGGTTTCTTCTTTGCGGCCGTGGCCGTTATGGCTGGGGGCACAATCCTTAATCTGCTGTTCGCCTCTGCACTGGCTAATGCCAATGCGGACTCCATTGTTGGGCTGTTCAAGATGATTGGCTGGTTGATGATCTACGCCCGTATCGCGACCTTTGGTGTCACTCGGATCTTTGGTCTGCAAGCGTCCCTTGCTGACTATGTGATTTCGTTCCTGGGCGGTCGTGAAGGGGCCAATGTGATGGGCGGTATGGTTGATAACATGAAGGGTATGTTCGGTGCTGCAGGCGGTGGGGCACAGCGCATGCCGGGTATGCGAAGCCAGCCTAGGCGCAATCCTGGCGGTGGAGGTGGAGGGGACGGTATTCAATGATCAGTTACAAACAAGTTTCTGCTGTCCGATAAACGGCGGACTGGGTAACAGTGTTATCCGCTACGCTGTATTCATGGTTAAGGTGCTATGACAGCAGGAATCTTGTTTGATGAAGCCTGATGCTTGCAATCACAATCCAGATCCGCGTTATCTACGCGAGCTGATCGATAAGGCCGGGATTAGTCAACGCAAGGCGGCCCAGCTGCTTGGTATGTCGTGGACAGGCTTTCGAAATTACCTGCGTGATGAGTCTGAGCCGCTGTATAGGGTGGCCGATTATCGGGTTCAGTTTGCGCTTGAGTGTTTAGCCGATTCAACAGGATGAAATTCTTCTCAATCATGAGGGTAAGGTCATGGTGCAACGATTGAAAACCGCCAAAGAGGGATGGGTTGGGATCGTAAAAAGTCTCTATATGTTTTTTGCATTCCCATTTTTACTGTTCATAGGCGTAGTAATGTTTTTCATGGTGACATCAGGCAAGTCCATGGGGCGAGTCGCAGATGACGCATTGGGTACTGTTATTATCTGGGCCGTAATAATTGTATCAATTGGGACATTTGCATATGGCGTATGGAGCCGGAATCGCTTACTCAAAAAAATCACGGCGTATCTTCGTGATTCTGCGTACTACGCCCCTGAAATTGGCTACGAAATGTATCGCCAAGGTGAGGGCAAGTACCTGGGGATCGACAAGAAAAATGGAACGATTTTGTATGTTCATAGAATCCGTAAAGGACAGGTGGACGTAGTGGGCTTGACCATGGATGACTGGACCAACCGCGAAGTTGAAGGGAACATGTTTCGTCTAAATACCAAGTTCCCTGACCTGCCGCGTATTGAAATCGCTACTCCTTGGGCACAGCGCTGGTTCGATACCTTGGGGGCTATGGAATACCAAAAAACCAACGTAGCTAAGCCGTTTGCGCAGCACGTGCGCGACCAGATCGAAAAATTGGAAAGCGATTTCAAGATTCAAATCCCACGCCTGGCGTGAAGCAATAGATCCCCTTTCTCGTTTTACCCTCCCACACTGCCCATTCGGGCGGTGTGATTGTTTGTGGGCCATTAATGGCCATTCCGGTTAGTTGGTTTTAATCTTCGTAGGAAATCCCAATGCAAAATCGACCTCAACAAAGCGCGTGGGAGGGCGAACAAGCGTATGTGTTTCTAGCGTTTTGTGCCGCTGTACTGCTGTGCTGGCTATTTTTCGATTCGTTCGTGTACTGGACTACCTGGACGCTTTATTGGTTATGGAAAATAGTGGACTTCGGGCCACTTCATACCTGGGCCGGGGGCAAGATCAACCTTCTGGCTGAGGTAGCCAATAACGCCAAGGACATTACGTTGAACGAATGGATCGACGTGATGAACCAAACCAGCGGGATCTTCATGCTATTCCTCGTACCGCTAGTGGTGATGAGTGCGATGGGATTGGCGCAACACCCGGCGCTGCCGTTTCGCAGTAAACGGATGGTGAACATCCACACTCTGCCTGGACTGGTGAGTGCGTTTGCCCCCTCAGTGATACCAGTCTTGGCCGCATCAGGGCCTGATGGTTTGATGAATGACACCTCGGCCGCTAATGCCTGGGCGCTCAAGCCCGAAGAGTTTGCCGATCGGTACAACCTGGTGCAGCGCAAAGTGCTGGATCTGGAGGCATCGCGTTCGGCGTTTGAAGCTCAGATCGGCGGTGTTCATAACGGTCTTTCGGACTGGACACCTTATGAGCGGGCCTTGTTGGCCGTGTTTGGTCAGCAGGTGTTTCTCGATGATCGCAAAGCGGCAACTCGATTGCTTGATGACCTGAACCGCTCTTGTATGGTCAGTGGTTTGTTGCGCCGCAAACGCTACTCGGTGACGCCGCTCTACCGATTGGCTGATAAGGGCTTTGAGCGCCTAAAACAGGCTCCAGGCGTCAGTGAGTGGTTGGAAAGCCATATATCGGTGCGAACTGCATTAGTCGGCTTGTACGGGCGCGATCTTCGCTTACCGCCTGCGCGGTTCCGCTGGCTCAAAGGCGTCGACCGCACGTTGTGGTATGCCCTGCATAGCGCGGACACCGCGAAGGTGTTTGTTGAGGGCGCCGGTGTGCAGGCTCAAGCGCGGGCAGAGGTTCATGCCCAAAAGAAGGGTTTGCCACGTCCCGGATTGATGGTCACGCAAGCCATCGAAGGCTTGCAGATTGAGCTGGAAAGCATCGGCCTGGTTTACCCGCGCGAAGTCATCACGGCCAAACGTCGAGAGGTTTCTGATGTTCCCGTTATGACGGCGATTTATGCCGTGCAGGAAACGGTGGCCAACGAGCCAGGCTAATAGCTGCTGAATTATCTGTGTACCTCCCCGCACTGTTCTGACGCTCCATCCCTACCTATTTCGACTAGAGGAAACCCCATGGCCTCGGCATCCCTGCACGCGCCGTTTTCGGTGCTTATCAAAGCTAATCACCTTGTCATCACTCAGACAGTAGATAGCGTCAGCCGCACGCTCTGTACCTTGGACCTACGCCAAAAGCCCTCCTTTTATTTGAACAATGGCAATGTGGTTTGCCGTGCTGCTCAGGGGTTTGAATTCTCACTCGAAACCCTTAATAACGATGAGGCGCAGGACCTACTCAACCAGCTGGTCACCGTGCAGTTACACCATTCCACCCTAAAGGACATACTCAAAGTGACCGGCGTGGTGCTAGCTGTAGCCGCACTCACCTTCGGCTATTTTTGGGTTAAGGCAGAGGACATACAGCCAATCTCAACGCCGGTTGGCCTGGCAGTCACCAGTCCGGTACTCAGCGCACCTAAACCCTTGACTCCCCTCCCGGTCCTCAGCGCTCCAAGCGCAGCTGCGGTACGGCCGATAGAGCCAGCGCCAAGCCCGACAGCCTCAAGTGAGGTGCCAGATGACGGCTGGGCCTTGCCACAGGCGATCCGGGCCACGCTTCCGAGCAAGCTGCACAACGCGGCAGAGCGCAAGCTGTTTACCGTGGACTACTCCAGCGGCCACGCCCGGACGCTGTACGTCTTCGCTGATCCCAGTTGCCCCAACTGTAAGCGTCTGGAACCAGCATTGAATGCCATCTCTGACGCCTTCAACGTGGTGGTGTTTCCGGTACCGGTGATCGGTAAGGAAAAGTCGATTGCGGCCATTACGCCAGTGCTGTGCCTGCCACCTGAACAGCGCAAAGCGGCCTGGGACGCGTTGTTTGATTCGGCCCCTGATGGGCTGAACCTGGGCAAACAATCGGAAAAGCAGGCGTCGGAAGGGGCGGATTCAAAAGCGGCGCAACCTGGTGAATGCGATGTAGCCCTCAAGGCTCTGGGAATCAATCAGGTGGCCTATCAGGCCTATCTAATTCCTGGCACGCCTTGGGTGATTAGCGACGATGGCCGTTACGTGTCGCAGGCGCTTTTGCGCGACCCGCTGAAACTGCAAGCCTTCCTGGACGAACAACCGGCGCAGAAGGGCCAGGAGGTATCGGATGCGAGCCAATGACTACGCCGTCGAGCGTACGCGCCTAAACCGCCGGATTTACCACTCGGCATTGGGCGAGTGGATGATGGGGCCCGGAAGTCTCGCGTTGGGACTGGTCGGGTCCGTGGTGGGTGGCATCGTGTATCCGGCCAGCCTGTGGTTGAGCTTGCCCATCATGATTTTCTGGGCCCCCTCGATGCTGCTGGAACCCTGGCAGATGCCTATGCGGATGCCTTCGGACATGGACCGCTTCGATCCTTCGACGCAACGCCAGGTACCGGGCAAGTTACTGGGGTTTTTGCCGGTGACGGTCATGCGCACCTCCATGAGCAAGGCTGCTGGCATCTTGTATATGGGCTATTTGCGGGCCCGGGATGCCGGGCGTGAGCTGTGGCTCTCCATGGATGACATGACGCGCCATATTTTGATGTTCGGCACGACCGGCGCCGGCAAAACTGAGGCACTTTTGGGGTATGTCGTTGGCCAGCTCAGCTACGGGAAAGGGCTAATTTATTCTGACGGCAAGGCCCAAAACGATGTATCCGCCGCCATTACCTCCCTGGCACGGCGCTATGGCCGGGAGGATGACGTTCGGACAATGAGTTTCATCACGGGTGGTAAATCCCGGGCACAGGATCTGCTTGAAGGCAATAAAAGCCGAGGGCAGACCAACACCATCAATGCGTTTGGTATCGCCCAGGAAACCTACATCATCAACCTGATGGATTCGATGTTGCCCCCGGCCGGCAACGATGGTGGCTGGCAGGAGAAAGCCCGGGCCATGATCCAAGCCCTGGTGTTTGGCCTGGTGTACAAGTGCCGGCGTGAAGGGACGGTCATGTCTCAGCGCACGATTCAGGCACATTTACCGCTGCGCGCGATCGCCAAGCTCTATATCCAGGCAGTGGAGCAACAATGGCATGAAGAGGCCCGGTTACCGCTGGAAAACTACCTGGGCACTCTGGCCGGGTTTGACTTGGCCAAGGTGGACTCCCCTTCTGAATGGGCCCCGGAGGCACTGAATCAGCACGGGTATTTGATCCAGCAATTCACTCGCATGCTGGCCTTGTTTAACGACACCTACGGCCATGTGTTTGCCCTTGATGCCGGCGATATCGACCTCAAGGACGTGGTGCATAACGACCGCATCCTGCAGGTCTTGATTCCAGCTCTGGAAATTTCCTCGACCGAGGCGGCGACCCTTGGCCGTTTGTACGTGTCGCAGGCGGCCATGATCCTGAGCCAGGATCTGGGTGAGAAGCTGGAGGGTAAGCCCGAAGATATTCTGGTGATTCGCAAGTACAAGGACCGCTTCCCGTTCTTGTGGATCTTGGATGAGGTAGGGGCCTACTACACCGACAAAATAGGCGAGTTGGCGACGCAAGTGCGGTCCATTGGTATTTGCTTGCTGTTGGCGAGCCAGGAGGCGCAGCGCCTCAAATCCGCTGCCGGCGATAAAGTCTGGACGTTGATTGCCAACATGGGCACCCGGATCACCGGGAAAATCATGGACCCCAAAGACACGCTGGAGATCCTGCAGTTGATGGCGGGTGACGAGTATGTGCCTCAAATGTCCGGCTTGGTGCGTCAACCGGGCATGTTGAGTTCCAACTGGGAAGACTCCGACACCTTGACCATGAGCAAGGACAAAAAGGTCAGTGTCGAGGAAGTCCAGCAGCTGCAGGAGGGTGAAAACATCACCCTCTACAAAGGGAATGTGATTCGCGGCAGTTCCATGTATGTCGATGATGTCGACAAGCTTTCCAAGGAAGCCATCCATATCAACCGCTTTATCGAGGTCGCCCCGCCAGGGCTGGAGACCTTGTTGGCCGGTGCGCCTGCCAGGGTCCGGCGCAGCTATCCGCGTGCGGATCGAGTGCAACGGATTTTGCACCATGTGGCGATGAAGCCTGGTCGCAGCGACCTGGAAAGCCTGGTGCTGACTGATCCGTTGCTGGTGGCCTTGAATGACTTGGACGAGGAATGGCAAGCCATTTGGCGTCGGCGTCCAGGGGCAGCGGTGCGCAGCTCGTTGTTATGGAACACCGCATTGCAGCATGTCCCCAAGCGCGGCCGTGGTTATCAGGCGCAGTCGCGTACCGCACAGGCGTTAACGGTGGGCAGCAAGCGTCTGGAGGACTACCAGGCGCAGCACATCCGACCGGCCAATGTCCCGAATGCCCAAGCTGCAGCGCCTAGAGCTGCAGCGCCGAGGCCACATAGAAACGACCTGCAACCCCCGATCTATGAAGACGAAATGAATTAACGGGCGTCATCGAGTGGGCTTTGAGCGGGCCATGACACTACATGTTGTGTCGCCGGCAGCTGATCAAGGCACCACATCTAGTGGTACCGAGAAAAACTTGCACCTTGATTTTCAAACCCAAGTAACGAGGAGAAACACCATGGCACGCGGCGTAAATAAAGTGATTTTGGTTGGCACATGCGGGCAAGACCCGGAGTTGCGGTACACCCCCACCGGTAAGGCGGTAATCAATCTGAGCCTGGCCACCAGCGAACAATGGACCGACAAGCAGACTGGTCAAAAGGTTGAAAAGACCGAATGGCACCGCGTGGTGCTGTTTGACAAGGTGGCGGAAATCGCTGGGCAATACGTGCGTAAAGGCACTCAGGTTTACATTGAGGGCAAGTTGCAGACCCGAGAGTGGGAAAAGGACGGGATCAAGCGCTACGCCACGGAGATACATGTGGACATGCGCGGGACGATGCAGCTTTTGGGCGGGCGTCCACAGGGCGATCGACAGGCCTCTCAAGCGGGCCCGGACGACAACGTGCCTCGCCAGGCTCCCCGGCCGCAGCCGACCAATACCCAGGAGCCACAGTCTTCACCACAGTCAGAACCGGATCAGGACTACGATAATTTTGACGATGATTTGCCGTTTTGACCCCTACCGTTAACTGCTTTGTCAGGCGGAACAGCAGCGTAAATGCCTGTTCTGCCGACACTTAAGCGTGGTGAGCAATAGCGTGTTCAGAGGAGCGGCCGTCGCCGTATCGCTCTAAGTCCTTATCTGGCAAAGGTTTACCATCTGGGCCAAGCTTGACGTAATACCGTATAACTTCTAATCTGGCAGCGAGAGTCTTACCGTATTACCTTGGAATCTTATTATGTTTTCCGACCAGAAAATTTCCGTTGTCACCTTCAAGCTAGAAGAGCAAACCAAAAGGAGATTTGATGCCGCGATGCGTGCGGAGGGTACTACGGTGTCAAAAACCATACGCGAGGCGGTTTTGAGATATCTCAATGAGGTGGACGAGGGTGTAGAGCACCCACAGTTCCGCCTTGAGCTTAAAGATGAGGCGTCAAAGAAGAAAGAAGAACAACATTAAGCACTTACGTACCATTCACAGAGAGTTTTAACGTGTAGATACCGAATCGCAGAAACCAAAAAGCCCGGCTGGTAACCGGGCTTTTTGGAAAATTCTGAACAGGTCTTTCTCTTTTCGACGGGGATGACCTGTTCAACAACAACAAACGGTAAGCCGATTATGGCGCGTACTGCGGTTTCTTGCAAGTCGCAGAATGTCAACATAATTAGCTTGCCGCCAAACGGCGTATTAAAATGGAATTCGAATTTGCAGCGGCTGTGCACGCCCCATACGGCAACAGATCGCAAATCACAGTAGTCATGGCTCCTCCCCTGAACGGTAACTGCTACCGCTGGAGGGAGTCTTGATGGCAAAGCTAAAAGTCGTTCGACTTGACCCTTCTAATCCCCACTCTGCATTGCGACGAGCTGCCCGGCCTATGCCGGCGTCTTATGCGGCACCGCGACACCTCACTGAACAGCAGCTGAAAAACCCCCTGATTCGTTCTGCCTTTGAGCGGCTGAGTAATATGGTCCAGTACCGTGGCCGCTATCTGCGTCGTTTAGACCGTGTGAATGGCGATCGCCGTACCCGTATCGAGAAGTTCGTAGCGATCGAGAAGTCAGCCGAGCAGATGCTGATTCGTCTGGATCTGGCCACCGGCGTCCTGGGCTACCTCGATGAAGACAATGGACGCTATGTCCTCAATACCCAGCGTCGTATTGCTGAGGACTCGCCTATTTCAGCACCGGTGCTTTGCCGGCTATTTCAGACCTTCGACGCGGCCGGGTATGTGTACCGACGCATCGAGCGTGTGCGCCTGGATGAAAAGGACGAGAACGGCTTGCACCTGGTGCGTACACGCGTGCTTATCCGCTTCACCAAACTCTTCTGGAAAGACCTTGGGTTACTGCATGTGTTTGAGCGGGTGCAGAACTCCGCGCGCAAACGTCGCCAGGTTCAATTGAATGTGATTGGCCAGCGTCGTCTCGACGACATGGAGCGCCATTCGAAGGAACTGCTGCGTCGTGAAGTGTCCCGTAATCGTTGGCGTGCCAAAGAAAGCCGCGAATCAGACGACAGGCCGGCATCAGTGGGCCAGAGCCAATCGCCAGACGGTGGACCATCGAAGCCGCAGGCGGTGACTGGTAACCAGGTTACTGACAGGTTGAGCAAGCTGTTGGCCAACGTCGCTGTCAAGGCGTCAGGCTAAGCTTCCAAACACTACCCTTCCTTCCCTTTTTTCTGTATCCGCTCACGCGGAGGCCGCTTCACGCCTGCGATTTGTGCGTGTCCCAGGGACAGCTGGCCATCTCTCGAAAAAGCCACTGATTCGCCGGTGTCGCCGGCATTTCTGGCTCGTGTTCTGGAGCCCGTCGAGGTCACCGGCCGGGGCTTTAAAATAAATGGAATTTTATACCCCCTTCAGTTTCCCCCTACGGGTAAAAAACAGGGCTTTACGAGGTGTACCACCTCTCAGATAGCGCCCGTGCAAAGTCGTGCCTACGGCACGGCACGGTAAAGAGCATGGGGCTACTCGCCCCAAACCCCGGCAGAGGCCTGCGGCCCCTGCACCCGCTGCCTGGAAACAAACCCGACTACCGCGTAACAGCCTGTCTAAGCGGCCCA
Source organism: Pseudomonas sp. MF08875 (assembly GCF_059862525.1). NCBI lineage: Bacteria > Pseudomonadati > Pseudomonadota > Gammaproteobacteria > Pseudomonadales > Pseudomonadaceae > Pseudomonas > Pseudomonas sp. MF08875. The sequence continues at coordinate 7,497 of NZ_JCBCUW010000076.1, read as the reverse complement.
GGGCGATAAAGCTGCCCTGCCCTGGCCTCCGGCCACCCTTCGGGCGCTAAGACCCGGATAAATCGCCCCAGGACGGCAAGCCGCCCTGCGCCTCAACCGGGCGCGTGTGCGCGCAGGCTCATTTTACGGATCAGAAACGCGAATGCTGCCATGTGCCTTCGGTGAAGGCATTGATTTAAAGATTTCCGACCAGATCCTAAACCCTTGCTATGAGACTTGTACGGTGGTTATGGTTTATGAAGTTCGACAAAATCACTGACATTAATGAGGCGTTTATGAGTTTTGATATTGAGAGATTTATTGCTGGTAACGGTTTAGGTCCGTGGGCTGACCTGGGGCCCACTGATGTTCAAAAGGAAGGTACATATCGCCGTGGTTATCACCAGGCTATGGCTGAGGTTATGGTTCTTCTCAGCAATGGCGAACAACTCACCGCAGAAATACTTACTGAATGGGTAGAGGGAGACGGTATGAAGTGGCGGAAAGATGTACCACTCGACCGTCATATCTTGGCGCCGGCTTTGATAAAGCCTATTTCCTAGATCTAAAGCGGGCGTCGGGGAGTGGTAGATGCACAAGTGTGTTTCGACAATGGCCCGGGCGTTTTTAGTGGTGGCCTCGCATGAGGCCGTTTGAAAATAAGTCGAAAATTGTGCATTTATTGTAATGACTAGTGGTGACATAACTCTGTTGGGTTGATAGAATATGAACACCAGCATCGCACCGGCGCTGATACCTGAAACGAGCGGCGGCTACCGCTCCAGGTAAACCTTGTAGGGGAATCAATCATGGGCAAACCAGTACCTGTCACTCTTTTCCATGCTTACTTCGGTGGGCAAAACATTGATTCTTTTGAAGCGAAAGGTAAACGCGGTGCAGAGGCTTACATCAAGCGTCGTTACAGCTCTTCCGAAAAAGTTGTGATCTGTCCTGGGGGTGTAAGCCGGAACCCCAGAAAATTCCGTCAACCTAGTTGGATAGGCCCCAACCCCTTGAGCCCTTGAGGCGTGGCGGGAAGACATCGGCATTGCCCGTGGCTGGATCGACGCCTTGCAGTGCGAGGGGTTGATTGATGAGGCGACCTTTCGGGCGCTGGATGCCGAGATCGATGCGGCGGTGACCAAGTGGGACGGCGTCGCGCCGGAGTAAGTTCGCGTTACCCATAACGCCGGTACCGGAAAAACTTTGCACCTAATCGGGAAAACTTTTCCGGCCAATCTTACGAAAAAAGGGCACCCCTGCCGGGATGGATGATGCGCTACGCTGGCTACTTCAATACGGCAATCTAAGGAATAGTCATGAGCTTTGCGCATATCGGAAAAATCAAGGAAGTGAGCGATTTTATTCAAGCCAATGAGCTGATCGAGGCGGGATATGAGCTGTTGCAGATAGTGCCAGGCATAACCAGCGACCGAGATCCTTGCACGCTGTTCTATCTCGGCCAGCACAAGCCGAAGGCCGCAGACCCCGAGGGCGAGTATGTCGACGGCGAGTGGGTGCCGAAGGAGTGACGCCGCGTTACCCATAACGACAAATGAACCCCCACCACGAGCGAGAACGATATGACCACACCGAAGAACCCGTTTGAAGGCCTGCCACGTCATCACATGATGTTTCTCAACCTGCGCGATGGTGGGGAAACACCGGCTCGCCGAGGCGCCACCGTGGCTGAGTTCTATGGGGTCACGCTGGACGAGCTGAAAGAAAATTGCATCAAGGCCGGTGAAGAGCTGATCGCCGAGCGCGGCGAATTGCTGGTGTACGAACAGCCCGTGTACGACTGGGCGAAAAGCTAAGTCCGCTGCGTTAGGGGTTTGAAGTCCAACGGAACGGGAACGTACGTTAGCGTTCCGTTGGACTTCAACCCCCTATAACCAGCTAGGTGGCAGAACACGATTCACTCCTCTGACCAGTGGGTTGCACGTCCGCCGAGGCGTCGCGCCAGGCGCTGGATGTCGTCGATACCGGCAGAACGCAATGAAGGTTGGCGTTTATTGACTGCTAAGGCGGCATCGCAAGCGGCATTCCATGCTTTACCACGCTGGTGACGCAATGCACGCAGCGCTTCGATCAGCAGCTCCCGCTCATCATCGCTTAAACCTTCGACCGACGTCGTCTTGACCATGATCAGGACTCGCTCACGTCGCCATCTTCATAGGACAAGCTTTCGGGGTAGAGGGTTGTCAACTGGGACAAGGTTTCCTGCACCTGCTCCAGCGAGGTTATCAGGCTGTGCACCTGGTCTTCCAGATCGACGGCTAACTCGAACAGTTCGTCTACTCGGCTGCGTGATCCCTCGTTAAACACAGCCATCGCCAGTTGATGCAGCTTCAACAGGTCAGTGCGCAGCTGCGGCGGCCCGCCGTGCTCGCTGTCGTTCAGGTCGCAGCGCAGTACGTCCACGGCATCGACTGCACGCAGTAATGTGGCCGTCTCGAAGTTCTCTGGTGACAATTCGTCCCACTCTTCATCGGTGATGCTGATTGTCATGTTAGTCCCTCCCTTGTTCTGAGCAGAGTTCGGCATTCTACAGGGGCCAATTAACACACGCGGCTCGACTCCAGCGGACTGTCGGAAAATAGTTGATTTCCGGCGCTGCTGAGCCAAGCACGAAAACGGCACTCTTTCAGGGGTAAAGCGTATACGTAAAACCATGTCGGATAGACGAAGCAGCCGGAAACCTAGCTTCAGACCTTTTCCGACGGAATTTTCTGGGGTTCCGGCTTACACCCCCGTATTGCTCTGCGATCTCCGGCCAGGCCGGCGCGGTGGCCACCATGTCATTGGTGATGCGGTGAATCCCTGTGGCCTCCGCTGGAATTGGCTGAGTAGGGCGTATCAGCGTGTTGAGTAGGGGCGTGCCGCTCGCGTCGAGGATCGTGATTTCGCACACCTCGTCGCCATCACCCACGCCCGTTGTTTCAGTGTCCAGCAGCAGACAATCCCCCTCGATCAGCGCCTGGGCACGGGCGGCCACGGCCTTCCGCCGAAGCTGCGCCGCGCTCGGCTCCCATTTCCAGGGCACGCAATCGGCGGGATCGTATACATCGTAGGCCCCGCGGCCTTGCCAGACGCTGCCGGCAGGCCGGGTGCTATACCCCGGCATTAGTCGGTGGCGTGCCTTGAGGTCACGGCAGCAAAGCCAGCCGTTGGCCTCCGCTTCCGCTGGGGTGAGGTGAATACGCGCCCTTGCCATGCCGGGGCCTCCTGTCAGTTGTCGCCAGTGATGATCGTGTGACGGGCCTGGGAAACGTCCAGCGTGCCGGCGCGACCGTCTGCAAAGCGAACAGCCATGGTCGTTTCCGGGATGCCGGCGACAGCGTGCGCATCGGCGCGCAACCCTTCCTCGCTGCGGTGGGCCAGCAGCTCGAAAAGCACAAAGGCGTCATTGGCGGCGTCCACGCTATCCCGTGCCAAGGCTTCGTTGAGGCTCTGCTTGAGCCAGTTCGAGGCGGTGGGGTCGGCCAGCGTGGCAGCGATGCTATCGGCAAACTGTGCGGTACCGGATGGCTCGCGGTTGCTGCTGACGGCCTGGGCGGCCTCACGGTCAATAGCGCGCAACTGATCGCGGGCGGGCTGGCTAAGCCCGCTGTGGAACTCGGCAAGCTGGGCCAGGCCGGTGAGCTGCCACCAGGCTGAGGTAAAGCCGTCGCTACGTTCGGGGCCATTGGGCAGGGTAAGCGCACCTTTCAACTGAGTGAGGTGCAGTTGGGCGCAATCAATGATGGCTTGTTCCAGTTCGGTCATGGCGTATCAACTCTTGGTAATGGCGGGTTGGGTCCAGTCCTCAAGGACTAGGCCAGGAACGCGAGCAAATTCGCGAGTGTTGTTCGTGACCAGAACACACCCAGCGGCCAGGGCATGGCCGGCTATCGCTGCATCGTTGTTGCCAATGGGCGTACCCAGGCGGGCGAGGGCGGTGCGGATCTGCGTTGTTTGATCTACGGCGGCGGCGTCCCAGGACAGGATGGCGTCCAGGCGCTGGATGAAGGCATCGACCATCGCTGCAACCTTGGGCGATGCCTTGGGGTTGGCGGCCCCGAAACGCATTTCGGAGTAGGTGATGGCCGAAACGACAATCCGGTGCTGATTAGTGACTGCCTGTTCCAGCTTGGCCAGCACCGCGTCGGGGCGCTCGCGCATGATGAACGAACAGATGTTCGTATCGAGCATGTACGTCTTTTTGCTCATGTGAAGTCACCCAGGAAACGGTCTTCCTCGATCACATCCTTTCGCTCGGTCAGAAAGTCAGGATCTGCGGCCGCCACGTCGCGCAACGATGCCCAGGAGGGGCGCACAGGGCGCAGGATCAGCGTTTCGCCGTCGCGGATAATCTCCAGCTCGGAAACGCCCTGGTACTCCATATCCCGAGGGATGCGGATCGCCTGGTTTCGGCTGTTCATGAAAATGGAAACGGTACGCATGGGAACCTCCTACAAGTTGAAACACGTTGAGGCGGTGATGGTGCTGCCGCGCTCGATGCCCAGGTTTGCAAGCTGGCCGCGTGGCACCTCGATAATGCCGAGGGCGGGCCGCAATGATGAATGCTTGGCGGTTGTGTGTGGCTCCAGCTCTTGTACGCTCTGGATAACCCCGTCTGCTCCGATCCAAGCCGCGTCTAATGGGGCAGGGGTGTTCTTCATCCACACAAATCGCACTGCCGGCGTAGTCCAGAGAAACAGCATGCCTCGCCCTGGATCTGGCCTACCGGCGAGGCCCTGCGCCTGTGCGGCTTCGGTGGTGGCCACGGGTAGGTCGAGTGTCGCGCCATTCTGGAACGACAACCGGCAATCATCGCTATAAGCCGGTGTGGTGAGCACGGCCCCCAAAAGCAACGCAGGTAAGCAGCGGTTGAGCATCGGAACCTCCTTCAATCTCTAAGAGAATCCTAGCATATGGCAAGCATATGTCAACTGAGCAATTGAGCGCTCTGTGGTGCGTCGTTATACTGCGGGCATGCGCTCCTTCGCAGAGCACTAGAAGCCCGTTTTGCATTGCCGTGCAGCGGGCTTCGCCATTTCTGGCCCCCATGTAATCCCTCCCCAAATATCCCCAAATCGTCGTAGAGCCTGGTGCGCGTGGCTGACTAGCGAGGCTTGCCCGAGTCTGTCCGGTGCGAGCGGCTGGCCGCTGCCGGCAGGCAAGAAAAAGCCCGCATCGCGGGCTTGGGGAAGTGCTGATACCGATCAACTCATTAAGTCGGGGATGGTTCGCTTGTGGGTTACTTGCCCTTCTTAGCCAGGCCAAGCTGTTTTTCCAGAGCCTCTACCTGTCCTTCGGCGCGTGCTGCGCGGTCCAGGGCCTGGCGTTCGTTCTTGCGTGCCTCGATAGCTTCTGAGTCCTTTTCGTTGGCCCTGGTGACAGCCCGGTGGATCTCCTGGGCGCTGTGCTCCTTCTGGTGTTTCAACTCCAGCTCGGCGCGTTCCTCCAGAGCATGGTATTTAGCCTGTAGCTCCCGGTATAGGGCTGCGGTTTCCTCCAGGCTGGCGATCTTGGCGCGCAGCTCGTTCAGTTCTGCATCCATGCTGTCAGCCAGTGCAATAGCTTCCTCGGCCTGCTCGCGGATCTGCGCGGCATTCTCTTCGATCACCCGGCGTTTCCCGTCCAGGGCCTGGTCGGCAGCAACGCGGGCCAGATTCCAGATATCGGCGCCGAAGTTCTCAAGCAACTGGGCCAGGGCAGCCGGTGGTGGGTCGATGAGTGGTTGGGCCTCTTGTTGCTTGCGGTTCTTCCACTCGCTCATGGCCTCCTGAATGGTCGTAAAGCTGCCGACGCCACCCAGGCGCTTGCGCACGTTGGCCAGGGTGGGCTTAGTGCCGTCAGCGTCCAGTTCGTCGGCGGCTTTCCAGATCATTTCCTTCGTGAGTGCGGGGTTTGGGGAGCAATGGAACCGAAAACCAACGTAAGCACGAATTAGAGTTCGCTTTACTCGTATGTGACTGTTGATTGGAGAACTCTGATTGTCGAAACGAGTTTATCGAACCGCTTTTCGGATGTTTACGGTCCTTCCTGATGTTCGTTAAAGCGGTTTCATAAAACGGTGGTTTTATCGTACTCCCCAGACAGAGCGCTGGTTTGCGGGCAGGTACTGGGCTTAAGTGCGTTTACTGTTCCATTGCTCCCCGAACCCCAGGTCGCTGCCAGTCGAGTGGCGGCCAGCGGGCCCGGCGCTCGGCTGGCAGTGGCCAGGCTGGCCTCCGAAGCCAATTTGGTCTAAATGAAGTACGCTCACGCAGCCATTAAGGCGCATCACAGGAGTCTGAAATGAGTGAGCAATACGATCCCGAAGGCGTTTATGACGTCATCGAGCCAGAGGGGAGCAAGACCGGCGAGCTGCGCCAGGGCCGCTATTTTGAAACCACATGGGAAGTGGGTAAGGTTGAAGGCGATGTGTTTCATTACAACGGCAAGCCGGCTGGCAAGCTTGAAGGTTTGACGCTAACGCGTGACGATCCACCCGGCGCCAAATTGACTCAGTTCAAATTGGTGCGCCAAGAGTAACCGTGGTTTACCACTAACAAAAAGCCCCGCTACTGCAGGGCTTTTGCACGACCTGGCCGATCAGATCAGATCAGAATCTCGATACCGTGCTTTCCACGATGGCCAACTGCTTGATGGCCATGCCGCTTGGACGCTTATCGTCGGCTTGAGTTAAGGCATGAAAAAACCGCCTTCAGGCGGTTTGGGCGTCACACCAATTTATGGGCAGCGGGTAATGTGAACGGGTCGTGATCGCCGTAATCCACCAGCTTCACATGGCGTGCGCTTTCGTTGTACGTAAAGTGCAGAACCCAGTCCGACACCTCGTATTTGGCATTCGGATTTTTTGACGGCTTCCAGGTGGGGATACCAATGTGCGCATGCCAATACTTGTTGGCTTTGGCATCCGCCCTTCTGATCGCGGCATCTGGGTAGTGGTCTGGCACAATCCAGCTTGGTTTGATCTTGCCTTGCCAGCCGGATAGGCCATGGTCTTCACAATGTGTCCAGAAGGCGTCGATCTGATCGAGGTCTCGCTCGGGTAATTTGTCGTAAAGGTTACCAAAATAAACGCTCAGGCTAACGGTTAGCGACATTCGACAGCTGCTCACGCACAAAGCGACGACGCGCCTCTTTGGTTAATCCTTTAGGAACATGAATCTCGCCGCTGTCCAGGGACATGCGCATACGTTCCATGTTGTAAAAAACGGGCGCATCGAGGTCGTGCTCCGTTTTTTTGGGGGACATTTTCAGTTCGAATATCACGAGAACTCCTCGACCCGGCATTGGCAAGGTCATTTTGTTGCTGAGGATCGTGCGTCTGTCATAGATGACAATGACTCACTTGTACTCACTTGTAATTCACATTCTATGCCGTCCTATGCCAGTAGTCACTCCTGAATTCATAGAATAAGCGCAACGCTTGAAACGAGAGGCAGAGAGCCAGCCACCGGTAGAATCCAGGCTCTCACACCGAAGGATTCAAGCGCAGATGACTACGCATTACCGGCAGCTGAC
>NZ_JCBCUW010000075.1:0-17925 GCF_059862525.1 Pseudomonas sp. MF08875 | reverse complement strand
CAAACGCTTCGACTTCAAATGCCCGATCGAGGTGATGGGCGAAGTGATGCAAGAAGCCGTGGTGATGCGGCATGATGCTCCCGCTTCAATTCAATAACCGTGTTGCACTCAGATCCTGCAACCGCCCACGATTTTACGCGAATGCCTGATGTAGGCGGTCCGCATATCTACCCAGTTTTAGTGTTGGACCATAATGCTCCTCCTTGCGCTCACAATTTTGAATTTCGTCCGGCAGGCGGTGCGTTACCGTTTTCAGGTGCAGCGATACCAGAGTTAATTGTCTGGGCTAGACATGTTGACGCCGAAGGCGTCGACGCCACTGTCGCGTTGATTGCACTCGCTGACTGCGTGCCGCCGGGTGTTAGTGCTTGTTTTGATACGCCCGCGTTGTTTAGCACTGTTTCTTGGGCGTTCGATTTACCAAACCCTTCAACTGTAGGTGATTGGTTTTTGATACGTACATTTAGCCTAAAAGCCGGTAACGGTTACTCTTTTCAAAGCTTAGATGTCTGGGATGAGAGTGGAGCGCAGGTATTAACGGGGCGCCAAACAGTAGCTATTTTCATCTAGCCCAATGGATTGGAATAACCTAGTTCGTTACTAATGCTCACACTGCTTGCCAGTAGTAATGCTCGAAATTGCTCTTTAACGTCCTCAGAATCCATCACAGCATCAGGGCCGGAAAGATTGATGGCGGCCACGACGTGTCCGTTATGATCTCTGATCGGCGCGGCAATTGCGGTTGAGTAATCGGATCGGTGCAATACCCAGCCCCTGTCTCGGTCTTCGCTAATCAAATTTTGTAGTTCAAGCAACGTACGCGGTGCGGGTGCTGGATAATCGTCCAGCCGGACAAGCTGGTATAACTGCCCTAGCTCTATTTCACTCAATGAGGTAAGGAGCATGCGGCCCATGGCCGTGCAATGACAGGCGATGCGCGTACCCACTGGGATGTTTACGGAAAGCCTTTGCGCGGCAAACGCCCGATACAGGTACAGGCTATCGGTCTGCTCGCGAATGCTCAGGTGGCAGGACAAAGAGGTGCGATCACGCAGTTCGTTCAGGTGCGGCATCGCTACTTCGACTAGGTCGCGACTGGCCAGATAACTGAAGCCATCGCTTATTACCCGTGCGCCGAGTTCGTACTGGGTGTTCTGCTTGTTCAGGTAACCCATGCTGGTTAACGTGAACAGAATGCGGTAAACCGCCGAGTTACTAACGCCCAGACGCTCGGCGATATCCTGCAGGCTCAGGTTGCGTGTGTGGGCGTTGAACATGCCCAGTACGCTGAGCCCGCGGGCGAGGGCGGGGACGCTGTAGTCGGCTTCCTTGGCGGACACTTCCGCTATGTTCATGGATACTCCTTGATAACGACCTTTCTACTATCTGTGGCTCCATGGTTTGCAGGCGGTCACATCATTGAAATCGCCACTGCCGGCAAACGGAGTTGCTGCAGGGATAGAGCTCACTGAAGTGTCTCTATCTTCAGCTCCTGCCCATCGAATTCGGCCATGGCATCCAGTACAGCGCCTTTGAAGTACGCAAGCGACGCGCGGTCGAAGAGGATCTGGAACGCCGGCTGCCCTATCGATCCAAGGTTGATCACGATCACGTTGATGCGCGCTGCAGAGGTCTGCGCAACGGCGCCTGGCGGGAACGCGGCAGGACGCAGGTCGACGCCGCAGAGCTTGGCCATGACCTCGGCGATGGACACGCCGCTCAAGTGAAGCCAGGCATGGCTGTCCTCCCGGGGCAGCAGATAGTTGGCGCTGTGATCCAGCTCCCAGCGCGCTTCCTCATCGGCGATGCGTTCGCCACGGTCCTGAAGACTGCCGAGGATCAGGTATTCAGTCTGTGACAGACGCGCCACATAGCTGCCATCGGCCTGAGTGATCGCCCGGTTCGGCGCATCCGGCAGGCTGAAGCCCCGGGCCTGCAAGTAATCGGCGCTCTGCTGACCGCGAAAGCCAACCCTCGGCACTTCGGTCAGGTCGACCAGCACACATTGTTGTAGAGCGCCGAGCTGAAGTGGAGCGGGTTCGATGTAGCTTTCTGTGTTGAGGCTCGACATGTCAGAGCTCCTGGCGCTGGTTTTCAGGATCGAAGAAAGGCAGTTTCACCACGGTGGCCTGGACTATCACGCCGTCCTCGACACGAATCGAAATCTGCTGCCCTGGCTGGCTTTGATCGAACGCGGCGTAGGCCAGACCGATGATCTTGTCCAGGGATTGCGAGTACTCGCAGGACGTCACGTTGCCGCTGATGTCCCGACCGCTGAGCACCAGATGGCCTTCCAGCGGTTGCGGACTGGCCTTGGGCAGCGTGAAACCCACCAGTTTGCGTTTCTGCGGCTGGGCTTCGAGGATGTCCACCGAGCGGCGGCCTACGAAGAACGGCTTGGTACGGCTCACCGCCCAACCCATGTCGATCTCGCCCGGATGGGTCATGCCGTCGGTGTCCTGACTGATGATCACGTGGCCCTTCTCCAGACGCAGCAGGCGTTGGGTTTCGACGCCGAACGGGCGGATATCGAAGGCTTTGCCGGCTTCCATCAATGCGTCCCACAGCTTCAATGCGTGACGAGCGGGAACGTGGATTTCATAGCCCAGTTCGCCGACGAAACCGACCCGCAGCAAGCGCGCCTTGATCCCCGCCACAGTGCCCTGACGCACACCCAGATAAGGAAAACCTTCAGCCGAAAGATCCAGATCCTGGCAGACCTTTTCCAGCACTTTGCGTGAATCCGGTCCTGCCACGTTGACCGCCGAAATCGCCGCCGTGACGTTGGCGATGTCCACATTCAGGCGCCACTGTGCGTTCCACTTGAGCATTTGCTGATAGATGCGATCAACGCCGCTGGTGGTGGCGGTGACGTAAAAATGGTGCTCGCCGAAGCGTGCGCACACGCCATCGTCAATGACCACGCCGTGCTCGTTGGTCATCAGCGCATAACGGGAGCGACCAATCGGCTGCTTGAGGAAGGCGAAGGTATACATGCGGTTGAGCAATTCGGCGGCGTCCGGACCGCGCACGTCCAGACCGCCCAAGGTCGATACGTCGATGATGCCGACCTTGTTGCGCACGCGCAGCGCTTCGGCCTGCATGCATGCCTCACGCTCGGTGGTCTTGCCGTAATAAGCCGGACGCTGCCAGATGCCGGCGGGCATCATTTTCGCGCCAGCCTCCACATGCCGTTTGTGCATTGGCGTCTGCCGGTAGGGGTCAAACGCACGCCCTGCGACGTGGGCCAGCTTCTCGGCCTCAAAGGGCGGACGAGCTGTGGTGACGCCGGTTTCGCTGATGCTGCGCTGGGTCGAAGCAGCAACCAGTCGCGCTGTCGGCAATGCCGAATGACGCCCCTGGGATGGGCCCATTCCTACAGTGGAGTAGCGCTTGACCAGTTGCACGTCGCGGTAGCCGATTTTGGTGGCGTTGATGATGTCGCGCACTTGCAGGTCTTCATCGAAATCGACGAAATCCTTGCCTTTGGGGTGCGGGAAGATCGGCCACGGGAAGTTGACCTGCGCTTCAGGGCGCATCGCCAGCGGCTTGGCGGCCAGATCCAGATCAAGCGCCATGACGATATCGGCAGCGGCATGAATGGCGTCGGCCAGCACGTTGTCCAGCGCGTGATAGCCGTGGGCCGAGCCCGCAACGCTGAGGTTTTTCGGCAGACCGCTGAGGTTGAACTCCGCCAGTTGGTCGTCGTAGGCCAGCTTACCACCGGCCTGACACAGCAGCTGATAGACCGGCATGTAGCCGCCGGACATGCACAGCAGATCGCAATCGACAACCAACCCGCTGCCGGCGACCTGACCTTGCCCGGTGATCGTGCGGATGTCGGCGCCGCTGACGTGATGCATGCTTTTTTCGTGCAGCGCCTCAAAAACCGTGCTGCCGAGATGGCAGGTGATGCCGCGCTTTTCCAGCGCCAGCAGCAGTGCGCGGTCGGCGGGGTTCCTGCGCATGTCCACCAGCGCAGCCACTTCTACGCCCTGATCGTGCAGGTCCAGCGCGGCCAGATAACCGTCATCGTTGCCCGTCAGCACCACAGCGCGCTTGCCCGGCTTGACTGCGTAGAGCTTCATCAGGCGTTGCGCGGCACTGGTCAGCATCACGCCAGGCAAATCGTTGTTACGAAAAATCACCGGCTGGTCGAACGAACCACTGGCGATCAGGCATTGCGTGGCGCGCACTTTGTACATGCGCTTGCCCTGAATCACCGGCAGGTAGTTGTCAGTGAACCAGGCGTTGCAAGTGGATTTTTTCAACACGCGAATGTTGGCGTGGCCTTCGACGGCGCTGACCAGTTCACGGCGCACGGTCTCGGCGCGAGTGCCTTCGAGATCGAAGCGGGCGTAAGTCAGCGAGCCGCCGAGGACCGGCTGTTGCTCAATCAGCAGCACTTTGGCGCCAGCGTTGGCGGCAGTCAGTGCGGCCTGAAGACCGGCAGGGCCTGCGCCGATCACGGCCAGATCAGCGAACAAATAGGCTTTGTCGTAATACTCGGGCTGGAATTTCAGATCGAGCACGCCCAGGCCGGCCTTCTTGCGAATGATCGGCTCCCAGAGTTTCCACGCGCCCTTCGGCTTGTAGAACGAGCGGTAATAAAAGCCCACCGGCATGAACTTGGAGAACTTGCCGAGGTAAGCGTCCTTGTCGTTGTCCAGCGAGCCGTTGAAGTTCTGCCCGGTGACCTGCACGCCGCTTTCCAACAAGTGACTGTCGGCCAGCACGTTGGGCTCGCTGGGCAACTGCACCAACGTGTTGGCGTCTTGCCCGGCCATGGTCAGGGGGCCGCGTGGTCGGTGGTATTTGAACGAGCGAGACAGCAGAAAGCGGCCGTTGGCAAGCAGGGCGCTGGCGATGCTGTCGCCGGCAAAGCCCTGATACGGCTTGCCATCGAAACTGAAATCCAGCGGCTGACTGCGGTCGATTAACAGACCCATGGGGGCGGGAAGGCGGCTCATCGGGCGGTCTCCTTGGCAGCGACGACGAACTCGACGCGCTGGCTGAACAGCTCTTTGGGATCGAAGGTGAGCAGGATTTCGTCGCTGCCGGTGTGACGCTCGGCCAGGAACCAATAGCTGGACGGGTTGTGAATCCACCATTCGCGAACCACACCCAGAACGTCTTCGCTGTTGAACACGTAATCGGCCCACTCGGCGTCGCTGCAGGTCTGAGGATCGGGCATCTGCTTGAACTCGCCGCCGTAGGTGAATTCGCTGATATTGCGCGGCCCGTTGAGCGGGCAAGTCATGATTTTCATCTCTCTCTCCTTACTCAATGGCGGTCAGTGACTGGCCGCTGTCGCGCCCATTTCGTTGACTTGCTGGAAGGTCGAAAACCGCTCCAGACCGAACGGTCTAATCAGTTCCGGCACCTTGCCGCCGCTGGATACAAGCTCAGCCATAGTCTTGCCGCAGATCGGCGTGGCCTTGAAACCCCAAGTGCCCCAGCCAGCGTCCAGGTAGTAATTCTTCACCGGCGACAGGCCCATGATCGGGCTGTAATCCGGGGTCATGTCGGTGATCCCGGCCCACTGGCGCATCAGCTTGGCGTTGGCCAGGAACGGGAACATTTCGATGGCGTGGGCCAGCAGGCTTTCTTTCAGATCGAGTGTCGAGCGGGTGTTGAACAGCGGGTAGGGATCGGAGCCGCCGCCGAACACCACTTCGCCACGGCTGGTCTGTTGCACGTAGCAGTGCAGGGCGGACGAACTCACCAGCGGGTCGAGGAACGGCTTGAACGGCTGGGTGACCATGGCTTGCAGCGGGAAGGTCTGGATCGGCGAGCGAATCCCGGCCTTCTTCATCAGCTGCGAGCTCATGCCTGCGACGGCCTGAACCGCGCAGCCGCACTTGATGGTGCCGCGATTGGTTTTAACCGCCGTGATGGTGCCGTTTTCGATGACCAGTTCCTGAACTTCAGTGAGCTGATGAATCTCCACGCCACGCTTGGCCGCCTGCTTGGCGTAACCCCAGGCCACGGCATCGTGCCGCGCCGTGGCGCCGTCGATGTGCCACAGGCCGGCAAGTACGGGGATGTGCCCCGGATCAAGGTTGAGCGACGGCACCAGTTCGCGAATCTGCTGGCGGTCGATCATCTCGGTGCGACCTCCGAAGTGTTTGTTGACCTCGGCGCGCTGACGAAACGAACGCACAGTGGCGTCGGTGTGGGCCAGGGTCAGCTGGCCCCGGTGCGAATACATGATGTTGAAGTCGAACTCGTTGGAGAGGCCTTCGAACATGCGCACCGATTCGGCGTAGAAACGCACGCCTTCGCTGGTCAGGTAATTGGAGCGGATCACGGCGGTGTTTCGCGCCGTGTTGCCGCCACCCAGATAGCCTTTTTCCAGCACCGCGATGTTGGTGATGCCGTGGTATTTCGACAGGTAGTACGCGGTGGCCAGGCCATGGCCGCCGCCACCGATGATCACCACGTCGTAGGAGGATTTGAGTTCTTTCGGCGCAGGCAGATCGACCTCGACCGGGTATTCCGAGCTGAGCCCGTATTTCAGGAGATTGAAAGGCATACGGCCTCCAAGGGGCTGCTGTGCAATTGGGACTGCTGAACGGCAGCGGTCACGGTGTTTTTCATCAGGAAGGCGATTGTCATCGGCCCGACGCCACCCGGCACCGGGGTGATCGCCGAAACCTGGGGCAGGGCGCTGTCGAAATCGACGTCACCCACCAGGCGGCTGCGGCCGTCTTCTTCAATACGGTTGATGCCGACGTCGATGACCACTGCACCTGGCTTGAGCCAGCTGGCGTCGATCATCCGTGGACGGCCGACGGCGGCGACGACGATGTCGGCCTGACGACACAGAGCCTTGGCGTCGACACTGCGTGAATGCACCACGGTCACCGAGCAATGGGCCTTGAGCAGCAGGGCTGCCATGGGTTTGCCGACGATGTTCGAGCGGCCGATGACCACTGCGTGCTTGCCGCTCAGGTCACCGCAGGCGTCTTCGAGCAACCGCATGCAGCCGCTGGGCGTGCAGGGCGTCAGCACATCGCGCCCCTGGCTCAGGCCGCCGACGTTTTCGCTGTGAAAACCGTCGACGTCCTTGCCCGGCGCGATGGCCTGCAGGACACGGGTTTCTTCGATGTGTGCAGGCAGCGGCAACTGCAGGAGGATGCCGTTGACGCCGTCGTCTGCGTTCAGTTCGGCGATCAGCTTGAGCAGCTGCGCTTGGGAGGTGTCTGTGCTCAGGCGGTACTCCAGCGAGCGGATCCCGGCCTCTTCAGCGCGCAGGATCTTGTTGCGCACGTAGACCTGACTGGCCGGGTCCTGACCCACCAGAATCACTGCCAGCGCAGGCTCGATGCCTTCGAGTTTCAGGTTTTGCACGTCGGCTTTGACGTGGGCGAGTACGCGGGCGGCTGCGGCTTTGCCATCGATTATTTTGGAAGTGCTCACCGGAAGATCACCGTTCTGTCCTTATTGAGGAAAACCCGGTGCTCCAGGTGGTATTTCACCGCCTTCGACAAGGCAACGGTTTCGGTGTCACGACCGGTGGCGACGAGATCATCCGGCAGATACACGTGATCCACGCGCTGCACTTCCTGTTCGATGATCGGGCCTTCGTCCAAGTCGCTGGTGACGTAATGGGCGGTGGCGCCGATCAGCTTCACGCCGCGCTCGTAAGCCTGGTGGTAAGGCTTGGCACCTTTGAAACCAGGGAGGAACGAGTGGTGAATGTTGATGGCCCGGCCTGACAGTTGCTTGCAGAGGTCATCGGAGAGGATCTGCATGTAGCGGGCGAGGACCACCAGATTGGTGTCGGTCTCGTCGACCACTCTCATCAGCGCTGCTTCCTGCTGGGCCTTGGTGTCCTTGGTCACCGGCAGGTAGATGAAACGAATGCCTTCGCGCTCGGCCATGGGGCGCAGGTCGAGGTGGTTGGAAACGATGGCGGTGATGGTCATGTCCATCTCGCCCTTGTGGTAGCGGTAGAGCAGGTCGGTGAGGCAGTGATCGAACTTGCTCACCATGAGCAGCACACGCATGGGCGCGCGGGTGTCGTGCAGTTCCCACTGCATATCGAACGCCTTGGCCACGTCTTCGAAACCGGCCTTGAGCTGGGCGATGTCGCCGGCGTGACCGTCGTTGAAACGGAACACCGCGCGCATGAAGAATTTGCCGCTGAATTCGTCGTCGAACTGCGCCATTTCACCGATGTAGCAGCTGTTGCCCGCCAGGTACGAGGTGACCGCCGCAACGATGCCGGAGGTCGCCGGACAGCTGATCTTGAGAATGAAATGGTTCTTTTCGTGTTGCATGGCATGTCCTCTGGAAGATGGCGGCAGTTCAGCAAATGGCTAACGATCAGCGCGAGAAATTCAGGGGTGAACAGGTAATTCGTGGATGAATAAAATTTCCTATCAGGAATTAAATATTCTCAAAGACTGTTTTATAGGCGAAAGGAAATGACCCGTCCAGAGGTTTCTGGAAACATTTTTAACTGGTGGGAATTATTGACTGGCTATGCTCTGTGGGAGCGCGGCGCTGAGCTGTAGCAAGCCGGCTTGCCAGCGACAGCGATTATGAAGGCGCGATCGTCGGTAAGCAGGACTGCCCGGGGATGGGGTGTGTAGCGATGAAAGGTTTTATTCCGCTGAACCGCCGTAATTCATGATCGACAACAACCGTATCGGCACCTGCACCAGTTCTTCCGGCCCATGAGGGATGTCGCCGTCGAAGGTCAGGCTGTCGCCCGCTTCCATGTGATACAGCTGATTGCCGTGGCGATACACCAGTTCGCCTTCCAGCAGATGCAGGAACTCCGTGCCCGGGTGAGAGAAGGTCGGAAATTCTTCGCTGGCGTCGTCCATGGTCACCATGTATGCCTCGAAACTCTTCTTCGGCCCGCGGGTGTGGTTGAGCAGGTGGTAGGTGTGGCCCTTCTCGGTGCCGCGTCGCACTACTTCCAGTCCTTCGTCATGCTTGACAAGCAGGGCGCTACTGCCTTGCTGGTCGTACTGGCTGAACAGCTTGGACATGGGCATGCCAAGCACGTCGCACAAGCGGCTCAGGTTATCCAGACTGGTGGAGACCTGAGCATTCTCGATTTTACTCAACATGCCCTGGCTGATTCCTGCGATGCGCGCAACATCGGACAGCTTCAATTCCTGCGCTTGCCGCTGACGCTTGATTTGGATACCCAGATATTGCTCAAGCTTCAACTTCGGTTGTTGTTCTACGGGCGTATTCATCGGGTATGCACGGTTTCCGTTCAATAAAATTAAATTCGCACCAGGAATGTGCGATTTGATTTATGGCTGCTCTATCTGCGACAGGATTATTCCCCTAGTGAAAACGATTTTCACATATGCAGAGCGGAAATTCCCCTTTATCAGCCTTTTTTTGCGCGCATTGCCGAGTTGGCAAGAGGCTTGCATTCCTGTTGAGAAAATAAGTTTCCTGCTTGGAATAAATAGCCACCAGGCAACAGAACTCTCATGCGTAGTTTTTCACCAGGAGTGAATGAATAGGATGTCGGGACGACTTTGCGTGGTCGCGATACGATCAGAGCTGCACTCGCCAAACGGTTCGCAGACTCTCCCGATATTCAGTGGACTGAAGGAAAAAACTGGATTATTGGCAACAAAGCACTCAGTGAGTGGCGTGTTCGTGGCACTGCTCCGGGGGGCGCTAACATCGATATAGTCGGCTGCGATCTATGGGAGTTTGAAGACGGGCTTATCGTCAAGAAAGACACCTACTACAAACAGAAAACATGATCGCAATGCTTCCTGCTAGTGACTGAAGCGCTAAGCTGTTGAGTTTATTTTAAAAGTGCCTCAGCAGTATGCGCAACAATGGTCACGAGCGGGATTGTTGTAGGCGAATTAAATATGCTTATTGGCAGTCAGTGCGCTTAATGGAATTGCGGGCGTGTGTTCACGACTCTTATGAAATGTCGATGAGCTTGTGGCTGTTGCTTGTAGTGGCCTGTCTCATATGAAATTAGCATTTGTAACGCTACTCCTGACGCGGGGAGCGGGTTTGAGTGATTCTATTTCTGAATAAATATCTACATCTTAACTAAGCGGATGATGACAATGCAAAAAATAATTAGAGAGGCAACACAAAACCTGTATGTGGATCCTGCTAACGCGGCCAAGACGGGGGATAGCTATATGTGTGAAGCGTCGCCCCAATTGATAATTGGCATTGGCGGTACAACCCGACCAGGCTCGTCGACAGAGCGAGCGTTGCGCATGGCATTAAAGGCAGCTGAGGAGCAGGGCGCGCGGACGATACTTTTTGACGGTCCTTTCCTTGCCTCCCTTTCCATGTATGACCCAGCTTCGGAACGTAGCGACGCAGAAAGAGAGTTGATCGAGGCTGTACGTAGTGCTGATGGACTAATTATTGCTAGCCCTGCTTACCACGGCGGCGTATCAGGTTTGGTGAAAAACGCGCTCGACCTGCTTGAAGAGACGTCTAAGGATACACGTCCGTATCTACATGGCCGACCGGTAGGACTGATTGTGACGGCGTATGGTTGGCAAGCAACTGGCGCTACCCTGGCTTCTCTGCGCACCATCGTTCACGCTCTGCGTGGTTGGCCGACACCATTTGGCGCTGGTTTTAACACCTTAGAGTCTCGATTCAGTGATGATGGGAGTTGTTCCGATGGTTCGGCTGCCAACTTGCTGGCACTGGTGGCGCAGCAAGTAATGAGCTTCAGTTTTCTTGATAAGAAAGCATAAGTAGTGGCCGTTTTTCCAAGTTCACAATAGTTCGATGGAGTACCGTATCGTTTATTCGTATGCAGGGCTATCGACAGGAGCATGTCAAGCTATGGCTGCCGATGGCAATCAAAGCTGATAATCCTTGTCGTATGCCATCATTTGGATGACTACGTGCGACCGAATGTCCAAGCACATAGCGTCGCCATGCTTAAAAGCATAGTTTTCGGTGCCTGCATTTAAATATATATTGTTGGTCTCGGTTACCAAGGGTGTTATTGGTTTTGATTGAGAGCGGCCGAAGAGTCGAGGGTTTATTTTTGTTGATGAGTACTCCATTGAGCCAAGACGATGGATGGAGTGTATAACCTCAATAAAAAATACCATAGCCTGTAGCCGGTGGCGTATTGATTCAGAATACTGGGCCTCATCGCTGCGTCGCTTGCGAGATATTAAAATATTTGTTGGTGCTCGATAAAGGGGCACCCATGTGTTGCCGCGGTGTAGGTGCGCACGCGTGCATATTTTCCATCTTGCGTTAATAACAATCACATAAGTTGATTGTTCTTCTGCTCTGCGATGCGTCCTGAAGGGGAACTGTATTAATGCTCAAAAATATATCGTTAATGTTTAAGCTCTCTTTGCCGCCAGCTGCGGCGCTTATTGGCTTGCTGCTGTTCGTAGCCTATACGGCCCTCCAGCTTGATAATAATGATGTCCGGCTCGTGACCCTGGAAGAACGAAGCTATCCGACTCTTGAAAATGCCGATGCGGTGATTTTCCAATTTTCCCGCGTGCCTGGCCTTCTTAATAACGCGGTCTCCGCTGGAGAAATGGGAACCTTTAACGATGC
Source organism: Pseudomonas sp. MF08875 (assembly GCF_059862525.1). NCBI lineage: Bacteria > Pseudomonadati > Pseudomonadota > Gammaproteobacteria > Pseudomonadales > Pseudomonadaceae > Pseudomonas > Pseudomonas sp. MF08875. The sequence goes on along the minus strand of NZ_JCBCUW010000075.1, from coordinate 6,372 downwards.
GCAAAAAGTTCTGGCGGAGATTGGTGTTAAGCAGCGAGCACTGCAAAATTTAACCCAAGAGCAACCTCCGCGAAATGAAGAACTGATCGCATGGATTGCCGCCGTAAAACGCTATACCGAAAATGCATTTTCGGCCACCGAGCTATTGTTAAAAGGTGCAGCTTTTGAGGATCTGCGCCCAAGCCTGGACCGTATGGCAAGCGATTTGGATCAAGCGGAAAAAGCAGGGGATTTATTTCGTAGCCACGCCTATGAGGATTTCCATACCAACCTATCGAAAACTCGTACCGAGAACGTTACGACCACTCGAGTGGGGTATGGTCTGAGCATAATCCTGGCTTTATTGGTAAGCATTGGTTCGGCAATGGTGATTCACCGAGTCATGAGCAACGTTCATGGCGTGATCACATCCCTTCGATCTATTGCCAGCGGAGACGGCGACCTCACTCGCCGCGTCAACGTCGAAACACACGACGAAATAGGAGTGATGATCAAGCTTTTCAACAGTTTCCTCGATAAGTTGCAGGTCACCATGCGGCAAATCATTGATGCTGCCGGTCCGTTGGAGCAAATGTCCAAAGACTTGTATCACCTGACCCAGGACACTGAAGAAAACGCACGCTCGCAAGAAGGCCACACCGACTCTATCAGCCGCGACATTTCTGCAATGACGCAAAGCATTCAGGAAGTGGCTCACCGCTCTCAGCAAGCCTCAGAAGTGGCGGCCGCTGCCTCCAAACAAGCAGAAACTGCACGGCAGAATATAGATAATTTGTCTTCCAGCATCAGTGACTTGGGCGGTAGTGTTTTGGGATCGGTGCAAGCGATGCAGCAGCTGGAAGAGGAGACGCAGCAGGTAGGCTCGGTACTAACAGTGATACGCAGCATTGCTGAACAAACAAATTTGCTGGCGCTCAACGCCGCTATCGAAGCTGCCCGGGCTGGCGAGCAGGGTCGTGGATTTGCCGTGGTGGCTGATGAGGTGCGCAATTTGGCCCAAAAAACAGCCATTTCAACGGCAGAAATTCAAACGATCATTCAGCGTTTGCAACTCAGTGCAAATGGTGTTTTGAACGTCATGACGCTCAACGGGGAAAAAGCTGAAGCGAGTATTGAGCGTTCCGTTGAGGCTACTCATACCCTTGAAGTCATCGCTAAATCCGTTCGTCAGATCGATGTGCTCAACGCAGGTATCGCTCAATTTACCCAAGAGCAGATCAGTCTATCTAAGTCGATTCAGAACGATACCGAAGTTCTTCAGACAGACACCCAAACAACCACCCATGGGGCCGACGCAATCGCGCGTTTAGGCGAGCAGTTAGTCAGCACCGGAAATGATTTGCGCGCGTCAACAGCGCAATTTCGTGTCTAACCTAACCCTTGCAATTAAAAAGAGCACCACGAGAATGAAAAGATTTCGGCTCCTCAACCTTGTAGCGTGTCTAGTGACTACTTCTTCCTACGCGCTGGAACAAGGTGAGTATCGACTAAACGGGTTTGGTAGCGCAGGTATCACCCATCTTGGCGGAGAGGAAAATGGACGTACTTATGGTGTCGCCGGGCAGACAAATGACTCGTGGCGCGGTGATCAATTGTCCAAATTAGGCGGCCAGATTCAATACGGCGTTACTGATACTATCGGATTGACTTTTCAAGCCACCGTCAAGCCCGAACAAGATAACTGGAAAGCTAATCTAGAATGGGCGTATATATCTTGGCAAGCGAATGACCGTTTGATTTTACGCGCTGGTCGCCTTCGTAACCCTGTGTATATGTACTCGGAAACGCTGGATGTTGGTTTTACCTATCCGTGGCTGCGTCTGCCGGACGAAGTCTATAGCCAAGTCCAGCTAAGCAACTACGAAGGTGCTGATGCCGTCTATACAATCCCGTTATCATTCGGGGCGCTGACTTTTCAAGTCGCGGGAGGGCAAGCCGTCAACCGTAATATTTTTGGGCTAGATAAACTTTTTGACATCGATTACAAAAAGATTTTCGCCTCCAATGTCAGTCTTGCTACTAATGGTTTTGGAACATTGCGTGTCGGCTATACTGAAGCAGATATTGACTCGGACTATAATGCCGTTGTTACGACTTCACCTGATGAGCGCTCAAATGTCAGCTTTGGCAGCTTAAATAAGCAAAAAGGTAAGTTTACGTCTGTTGGCTATCAATATGACAACGGCACCTGGTTAACCTCGAATGAGCTTACACGTCGCGTTATCGAAGCGGATGGTGAGGACGCCAGTAAAGCATTTTATTTAATGGGCGGGCGCCGTTTTGGCGATTTTCTGGTGCACACCACCTACGCACAATTGGACGAAGGTAAGGGGCGTCAGAGTTCTTGGACATATGGTTTGAATTACAACATCACACCTAGCGTTATTGTAAAAGGGGAGTATAAGCGAGTCGATACCAGCGGAAAATTCAATGGGGTTTTTAACGAAAGTGCTCAAGAGAGCTACGATCATGCGGCCTATGCCGCAACTAATGGGGTTTCGGGTAGCCCGTCACGAAACTATGATGGTGATATTATCAGCGTCGGTGTGGATTTTGTATTTTAAGGAGAGCTTCATGAAACTTTCTGTTATTGCTCTCAGCGTTTACAGCGTTATATTCGCTGCCAGTTCAGTATGGGCCGACGTCGCGGTCATCGTAAATCCAAACGTCATTACCGCGCCCTCTCAATCGGACGTGGCGAACGTTTTCTTGGGGAAAGACAAGACCCTAAAGGGTGTCGACCAAAAAGACTGGGGCCCCATCAAAGAAAAGTTCTACAGCGCTGTCACCAGTAAAAATGAATCGCAGTTGAAGTCATACTGGTCAGGCCTGGTGTTCACTGGAAAAGGTCAACCATTGACAAGCGTCTCTGACGACGCAGCTGTAATTGCAAAAGTTAGCGTGGAACCTGATACCATTGGTTATGTCGACAATACTTCTGTCACAGATAAAGTTAAAGTATTGTTCACGCTTCCCTAGACAGATTGATCCTGGCAATGTGGGCGGTTAAGTAAAGATCTTTGCCAACCATGTTGTCAGTTTTTACATTACTTCAGTATCGTGTGCCGTCATAAATCGCCAATGTGGAATCTTAAATTCAGGTTTGAGAATGCACCTGACGCACATACTTATTCCCTTGTTGCGAAACATATTGGAAAGGTGTTGATTAAGTTTTGAAGTTAAAGTTTGGGTTGTTGCGCCGCTATTTTGTTCTCTTTTGATCTGAACAAGGTGTGTGCATGCCACCGCCGCTATCTAGGTAGCGGTGCAATGCCATGTACACAAGTGAGCGGTCCTTGTTTTCACCTTTAACCCAGTCAAGAGCTTTCAATGAGCTGATAATCTTGCAGGATTTTTCCCATATGGGAGGCCACGACTTTCTTGAGTCGTGGTGTATTAAAATACTCTGGTTCAAGCACTGCTTGCAGACCTAATCCGTCGATAAGGCTGATCGTAAGGTCCGTCCACAGTCGCACATCCAGCTGAGGAGGTATCTCTTGGCTGCGCTGAGCCGCTCGCAAAAGACCATTAATAAGATTGCGCCACTCCGCGTAGCGGTTATGAAGCTCTTGGGCCAATGCTGTTTTGCCCAATGACTGCCCCCAGAATGCTATCCAGACGCGCCACTCGAGCCTGCGCTCATCATCTAGCGGCAATACTTCAAGGAGAACCGCATGTAGTGTCTTTAGCTGGGATCCGCTAGACAAATGCGATGCCATCCTTTTCGCTGCGGCAATATGTACCTGACGCAATGCCGCCACCAGGATGTCATCCTTGCTAGCGAAGTGATGCGTCACGAGGCCGGCAGTACAACCTACTTCTATCGCAATTCTGCGAATTGTCGCCGCTTCCAAACCCTCCGTTGCCACGACCTGCCAAGTGGCTGCCAGCACCTCGCTACGACGTTCCTCGTGATCAATTACCCTTGGCATGAATTACTCCAATCTGGTTTCGCAGAATTCTTCTTAAGATAAAAATTTGTATTCGACCACGCAGTGGCATGACCATATAACGCGAAAAGCGTGAAATTGATATTTTCGCTCAATTCAACAGTGATCACAAAAAGGCGTACCAAGGGGGCGGGTGCGCAAAATTTTGTCGTCGCAGCATACTGCATCCCCCGAGTTAGACGCTATCGCCCCTGTTCCTAGATCTCCACCCGGCAGCACTTCTGACACATTTTGGCCATTATACCTTTATGCGTTTTTAACAAAACAGATGTTGCGCAAAAAAAAGCACTGTGCAAGGATGCATAACAGGTGTTTTGCAAAAACAGCCGATTTCGGCGTTGTTATCTCACCTCCGCGTATTGGGGCAGAGGTGGGCCGCGATTTTGCGATTAGCCATTTTTTCTGCCCCGCGCTGGTGCGGCGGCCGCGTTAAGCAATTTTGGTCATCTCGACCTAAACCTAACAGTGCGAGGAACGTAAATGAAAATCGGCATACTCTCCGACGGTGCGTTGGCTGGTACACCGCCACAACAAAAAATGCATGACATGATCCGCGAGGCGGTACGTGCGGACGAGCTAGGTTTTTATTGCTGGGGCACCTCTGAAGCCCACTTCATTGATGGTCCGACCATCTCAGCCCCCGACGCGCTCTATGGCGCTGTTGCAGCGCTTACCAAAGACATCATTATTCGGTACATGGCTGTAACGATCCCATTCCACAATCCAATTACAGTAGCAGAGCGCCTGGCCACGCTTGACATATTGTCGAAAGGGCGGGCTGAGCTTTGTACGGCGCGCGGTAACAACAAGCTCGTAATGCAAGCATTCGGTGTCAAGCCGTCCGAGACTAGGGATCGGTGGAAAGAGGCCATAACCATTATTGGCCAGGCTTTGACAAAAGGCGTTGTGTCAAACTCTGATGGTCAGTATTGGCCTTTTGAAGAGGTTAAGGTTAACCCGAGGGCGTTGCAAAAACCTTCTCCCCATCTGTTCTCCGTAAGTTCTGGCCCCGAGTCTCACAAATTGGCAGCTGAGTACGGTGTTGGAATTCTTACCTTTGACAATTTTTTCGGGTGGGACTACGTGGACGAATGCATCGGTGCTTACCGCGATTCAATCGGAAGTGCTAAACCCGTGAATGGCCAAGTAAACAATTCTTATGGCTATTATGTACCAATCGTTCATTGCGCAAAAGATCGGGCGACCGCGATGGCGGAAGTACGGATGAGGGCTTACGGCTATGTCCAGTTCATTCTGGATATCTACTTGCCTCTGGCGAAAGAATCTTCATACGAATACTTTGGTGGTATCCAGAAGATTGAGGAATATAAGCGCAATCTTGAGAAGCTTATAGAACTTAGTCCATCCATTATGGTGGGCACGCCTGATGATATTATTGAATCTCTGAAGGCGCTCGAGAGACGCGGAGTGGATGAGGTCATTTTGACTGTTGATGCGATGACCCACGAACAGCACATGCAGACTCTCAATCTTCTGGGAGAGCACGTTCTTCCTCATTTTCATAAGAATTGAGTAGACCCCATCAGGTAAGAAAGTCTCGCGCCTGTTATTGGGGGACCTAGTTGCCACATCGATTTTCGAGTCAAGCTAAAGAGCTGAAATTTCTGGCTGCGTGCGCGGTTGTGTATAGGGTTCGCAGCGCTGTAAGGCAATGAGGTCGATGTGGAGTAAAGCGGTGATGTTATAAGGCGAAACTGGGCAGTTGACGGTCTTGAACAGTGCACGGGTAAGCGTTTATGCCCGAATACTGACTGTCAATGATCTTAAGGGAGCCGTTGTCATATAAAGATCTACCATTAATAGAGCGAGGATAATCCATGTACCAAATTATAGTGCTTTATGGCGTTCCAACGGATTCAGAAGCGTTCGATCAGTATTACAAAGATGTTCATATTCCACTGGTCCAGAAAATGCCGCATCTGAAAAGCTTCTCTGTTAGTGAGGGCCCTATAACCATCATTGGTGGCGGAGGTCCTTACTATCGTATCGCCTTGCTAGGTTATGAAGATCTCAAGTCGTTAGAAGACTCTCAGTACTCGTCTGAGGGGATGAAGGCATCAATGGACGCGGCCAATTTCGCAACCGGGGGCATGACTGCGTTGGTAATGGAAGTCAAAGATAGCCTTCAGTAACGAGCCAGACCGTGACCGCACTGAGCTTCTCTTCGGTGCGGTCATGTATTGGTGACTTTATTGCCGCTGCAATGTCCGATAGCGGTCAAACGTGGATCATGACCTGATGAGGGTTCAACGCGATCGGCGTTCTTGTCTCTAAGGATGCTCCGATCAACTTGCTGCGCGGCGGCCGCAAGTCGTAATTTGCACGGCACGCAGCGCTATTTGCTCAAAACGACCTGATGCAGTGTTCATCGAGGGCGTTTTTCGCCCGGTTTTCCATGTTA
>NZ_JCBCUW010000074.1:0-19559 GCF_059862525.1 Pseudomonas sp. MF08875 | reverse complement strand
ACCGTCGAAGCCGTCAATCGGACAGTAGCGAGGATCAATCTACGCCCGCGCAAGCGCTTGGGCTGGAAGACGCCGTACGAAGTGCATACAGGGGTGAGCGTTGCACTTATGTGTTGAATTCAGGCAGGATAACGAAGTGCCGCAGTTTGGCGGTGACCACATGAACATCTACTCGGTCGCCTACAGTCTGGACACTGCCCATCTTTACAGCGGTGTCAGCTTCGCGCAGATCAATGCGGCCGGTCAGGCCGTCGCCCCGCTGTTTCTGGGCTGATCGCGGCGCTCGCGTTACGCTAACGCGGCTCCAGTGGCAATGGATGGCAACCTGGGGCGGGGCCTACTTGGCAGGTTTATGCAAGTACGCTGAGTTATCGAATATACAACTTCATGAAAAAAGGATTTTCCATGGATATGGCAAAACAAACGTTGGATCTGGAACTTATAAGGGCCAAGTTGCACGCGCGCTTGGGTGGTCGCGGGATTGATGTAGAAAAAGTATTCGTGACCACCATTGTCGTTAATGACCAGGGCAAGGAAGTGGTTTCCAGCTCTGATTCATTGCCGATGTTTTTCCTCCAGCACTTGCGCGAAGGGCGTGCCCCTATCGTAGGTGCGGGTGTAAATCTCTATGTGCAGCAATACAGCCTTGATGAAAACCACCGTTTCCATGCAGTAACGGTGGATGAGTTGAATAGCATGGCTGTCAGCATTGCCCGGGATGTTCTGGACAACTAAGTTTTGAAGTGGCTGTAGTAAGAAGGCCCGGCATTCATGTCGGGCCTTTTTTTATTTACGCGGGTTGATAGCCCATGCGCCAACTGACGGTTTGGGTTGTGCTCAACAGTTTTTGCGCCGCCGGGCCGTTTTCGTCAGCCTGGAACAGCGAAGTCGGCCCGACCACGGTCAACACCGCAGCGACATTACCCAACGCGTTGAACACCGGTGCCGAGAGGGCGTCCACCCCCGGCAGCAGCAGGCCATGAATGTGATGCAGGCCCCGGGCACGGATCTGTGCGCAGACCTGGGCGTAAGCCGCCTCGTCGGCCAACAGGTGCTGGGCACTGGCGTTCAGCTCTTGGTCGCGTAGCTCGCGGGTCTCACGCTCGGGCAGGAAGGCGCTGAACACCAGCCCCGTGGACGAACTGAGCAAGGGCAATACCGAACCCAATTGGGTGACCACCGTCACCGCACGCACCGCCGGCTCGATGTGCACCACGGTGGCGCCCTGGTTGCCCCACACCGCCAGAAAGCAGGTTTCGTTCAACTCATCGCGCAGTTCGGCCAGGGGCAGGGCGGCGACTTTCAGCACATCCAGGCTGCCCAGGGCGGCCAAGCCCACCCGCAGCGCTTCGCGGCCCAGGCCATAGTGGTTGGTGGCGCCGTTCTGTTCGGCAAAACCGCTGGCGATCAAGGCTTGCAGGTAACGGTGGACCTTGCTCGCGGGCATCTGCACATGCTCGGCCAGGCGCGACAACGAGGTGGCGGGCGACAACTCGGCCAGGGCCTTGAGGATGTCGGTGCCGACTTCAGCCGAGCGGACTTTTTGTTTATCGGTGCTGCGCGGCTTTTCCATGATGGCAAAGTGATCCCGGGACGAATGGGCGTCTTTATAGCTTGACGGTCAATACCAATCAAATTACGTTAAGCGTAATTCGATTACGATAAAAATAACTCTGGCGTGCCGAATCTCCTGCAAGGGGCGTTGGCCACAGCCTGTTCCTGCTCAGGAGGCCCCATGACCCTCGACGCCCGTTCTGCGGATTTGGCTTACCAATCCGGTTTCGGCAACGAATTTTCCACTGAAGCGCTGCCCGGCGCCCTGCCGGTTGGCCAGAACTCCCCGCAAAAAGCTCCCTACGGCCTGTACGCCGAACTGTTCTCCGGCACCGCGTTCACCATGGTGCGCAGCGAAGCGCGGCGCACCTGGATGTACCGCATTCAGCCGTCGGCGCGCCACCCGGCGTTCGTCAAACTGGCGCGGCAACTGGCGGGCGGCGGGCTGGGGGCGGTGACGCCCAATCGGCTGCGCTGGAACCCCCTGCCGATGCCGGTCGAGCCCACTGATTTCATTGATGGCATGGTGGCCATGGCCGCCAACTCGGCGGCCTCCAAGCCTGCCGGCATCAGCATTTACCACTACGCGGTCAATCGCTCCATGGAGCGGGTGTTCTTCAACGCTGATGGCGAACTGCTGCTGGTGCCCGAACAGGGGCGCCTGCGCATCGCCACCGAGCTGGGCGTGCTCGAGCTGGAGCCGCTGGAAATCGCCGTGCTGCCCCGTGGCCTGAAGTTTCGCGTCGAGCTGCTCGACGCCCAGGCCCGTGGCTATATCGCCGAAAACCATGGCGCGCCGCTGCGCCTACCGGACCTGGGGCCCATCGGCAGCAATGGCCTGGCCAACCCGCGGGACTTTCTGGCCCCGGTGGCGCACTACGAAGACCTGCGCCAGAGCACCACGCTGGTGCAGAAATTCCTTGGCGAGCTGTGGGGGTGCGAGCTCGACCACTCGCCGCTGAACGTGGTCGCCTGGCACGGCAACAACGTGCCCTACAAGTACGACTTGCGCCGCTTCAACACCCTCGGCACGGTGAGCTTCGACCATCCCGACCCGTCGATTTTCACCGTGTTGACCTCGCCCACCAGCGTGCATGGCCTGGCCAACCTCGACTTCGTGATTTTCCCGCCGCGCTGGATGGTGGCCGAAAACACCTTCCGCCCGCCGTGGTTCCACCGCAACCTGATGAACGAATACATGGGCCTGATCCAGGGCGCCTACGACGCCAAGGCCGAAGGCTTCCTGCCGGGCGGCGCGTCGCTGCACAGCTGCATGAGCGCCCACGGCCCGGACGGCGAAACCTGCACCAAGGCCATCGAGGTCGAGCTGGCGCCGCACAAAATCGACAACACCATGGCCTTCATGTTCGAGACCAGCCAGGCCCTGCGCCCGAGCGAGTTCGCCTTGCAGTGCCCGCAATTGCAGGGCCAGTACGACGCCTGCTGGGCCAGCCTGCCCGTGACTTTCAACCCGAACCGGAGATAACCCATGAACCAGCCAAGCATCCCCCGTAGTTGGGTTACCTGCGCCAACGACCACGCCGACTTTCCTTTGCAGAACCTGCCGCTGGGGGTGTTCAGCCAGGGTGGCGGGGCGCCGCGCAGTGGCGTCGCCATCGGCACGCGCATCTTCGATTTGCAGGTGGCCCTGGAGGCCGGGTTGTTCGACGGCGCTGTACGTACGGCGGTCCAAGCCATGGCCGGCGGCCAGTTGAACGCCTTCTTCGAGTTGGGTGCCGGTGCTCGCGTGGCCCTGCGCGAACGTTTGCTGGAGCTGCTCAGCGAAGGCAGCACCCTGCACGGCAAACTCCAGGCCCTGGGGGCGAAATTGCTGCCCCTGGCCGCCGATTGCCAGATGCACCTGCCGGCGCGCATCAACGACTACACCGATTTTTATGTCGGCATCGAGCACGCGCAAAACGTCGGCAAGCTGTTCCGCCCCGACAACCCCTTGCTGCCCAACTACAAGTACGTGCCGATTGGCTATCACGGCCGCGCGTCCACCATCCGCCCTTCCGGCACCGAGGTGCGGCGGCCCAAGGGCCAGACCCTGCCCGCCGGGCAAAACGAGCCGACCTTCGGCCCGTGTGCACGGCTGGACTACGAGTTGGAACTGGGGATCTGGATCGGCCAGGGCAACGCCATGGGCGACTCGATTGCCATCGGCGATGCCGCCGAGCACATCGCCGGTTATTGCCTGCTCAACGATTGGTCGGCGCGGGATATCCAGGCCTGGGAATACCAGCCTTTGGGCCCGTTCCTGTCCAAGAGCTTTATCACCAGCATTTCGCCCTGGGTGGTGACCGCCGAGGCCCTGGCGCCGTTTCGCCAGGCGCAAGCGCCGCGCCCCGAGGGCGACCCGCAGCCGCTGCCGTACCTGTTCGATAACCGCGACCAGGCAAACGGCGCCTTCGACATCGACCTGGAGGTGCTGCTGCTGACCCAAACCATGCGCGAGCAGAACCTGCCGGCCCATCGCCTGACCCTGAGCAACACCCGGTACATGTACTGGACCGTGGCGCAAATGGTCGCCCACCACAGTGTCAACGGCTGCCAGTTGCAGGCCGGCGACCTGTTCGGCTCGGGCACCTTGTCGGGGCCTGAAAGCGGCCAGTTCGGCAGCCTGCTGGAAATCACCGAGGGCGGTAAAAAGCCTATCGAACTGGCCAGCGGCGAAGTGCGTAAGTTCCTCGAAGATGGCGACGAAATCATCCTGCGCGGCCGCTGCCAGCGTGAGGGGTTCGCCTCCATCGGCTTCGGCGAATGCCGCGGCACCGTCGTCGCCGCCCGCTAAGAGAGGCGCGCCATGGAGCTCTACACCTATTACCGCTCGACCTCCTCCTACCGGGTGCGCATTGCCCTGGCGCTCAAGGGGTTGGATGCGCGCGCGGTGCCAGTCAACCTGATTGCCGCCGAGGGCGGCGAGCACCGCCAAGCGGCCTATCTGGCGCTCAACCCCCAGGGCCGGGTGCCGGCCCTGCGCACCGACGAGGGCCAGTTGCTGATCCAGTCGCCGGCCATCATCGAGTACCTGGAGGAACGTTATCCCCAGGTGCCCCTGCTGGCCCGCGACCTGGTGCTGCGCGCCCGCGAACGGGGCGTGGCGGCGCTGATCGGCTGCGACATCCACCCGCTGCATAACGTCAGCGTGCTCAATCGGCTGCGCCAGGCCGGGCAGGACGAAGCGGCGGTGGCGCAGTGGATCGACCACTGGGTCAGCACGGGGCTGGCGGCGGTGGAGCAGTTGATTGGCGAGGAAGGCTACTGCTTCGGCGCCACGCCGGGGCTGGCGGATGTCTACCTTATCCCTCAGCTCTATGCGGCGGCGCGTTTTGGCGTGGGGCTGCAGGCTTACCCGCGGGTTCGCCGCGTGGCCGCGTTGGCCGCGCAGCACCCGGCCTTTATCGCCGCCCACCCGCTGCACCAGGTGGACACGCCGGCGGCCTGACTCAATGCACGATGCTGTGGGGCGGCAAATGCCCCAGGCGTTCGGTCAGGCGCAGGCGCTGGATCGGGTCGTCGCTGAGCAGCAGCGCGTGTTCCAGGTCGAAGCGTTCGGCGTTGGGGCAATCGAGGTGCTGGTAAAGGCTGGCGCGGGCCAGGTAATCGGCGACGTTGGCGTTGCCCAGTTCCAGCACGCGCTCGGCGTCCACCAACGCAGCGAGGTGGTCGTCATTGGCCAGGTGCAACTGGCGCAGGTTGCGTGACAGGCGCTGGAGCATTTGCGCCGGGTCGGCGCTGTGCAGGTGTTCGGCGCGCAACTTCATCTCGGCGCCGTACTGGCGGTGCAGTAACTCGCGGCAATCGTTGGGGTACAGGCGCCGGCCGCCGCAGGGGTCGAGCAGGTGATCGGCCCCAGGCACCCGCAGCAGAAAGTGCCCAGGGAAATTCACCCCGGCCAGGGGTATCTCCAAACGCCGCGCCAACTCCAGGGCCAACAGCCCCAAGGCCAACGGCTGCCCGCGCCGGCGTTGCAGCACCTTATCCAACAGCGCAGCCTGAGGCCGTAGCGGGATGTGGTCATCCTGGGCGAACCCCAGGTCATTCATGCGCCGCAGCAGTGGCTGGCCCAGTTCCGCCGCCGGCAGCATGGGCAGGCCGCTGCGCATAAGTGGCTGCCATTGGGCCAGCTCCTGGAGCACCTGGTGCGGCTGCACTCGGGCGTCATGCTCGGCGCAAATCCACAGGGCTGCCTCGAACAGCGCCGGCGGCGAGCGGTGCAGGCAGTCGAAAAAGGCTTGGCGCGGGGTCATGGGCATCTCCGGGCAATACCTGATAGCCGTCAGAAAAGGCGCCGAGCCAAGCCAGTTCCCACTGAGGTGGTCGGAGTGCCAGATATTGGCATCAGGGAATGCCCCGTTTTAGCCCCGCTACCGCTTTTCGTCCAGTGCCAGGCGAACACCCTGATGGGTTATGTCGTAAAACCTGAACGGTGGTGGCGCTTATTCCTGCATGCTCCGGCAATCTTTTCCCACGGGCCTATACTTGGCCTCTACCTGACGCCCGCGGGAGCCTGACAATGTTCGCGCTCATGCAAGCCACCGGCCTTGAGTCGATGCACCTGAGCATCGACCCCAGCACCGGGTTGAAAGCGGTCATTGCCATCCACAGCAGCCGCCTCGGGCCGGCCGTGGGTGGTTGCCGCTACCTGGCGTACCCCGATGACGAAAGTGCGGTGGACGACGCCGTGCGCCTGGCCCGGGGAATGAGCTACAAGGCGGCCCTGGCCGGTTTGCCGTTGGGCGGCGGCACGGCGGTGATCCTGCGCCCGCCCCATGTGGAAAGCCGCGCGGCGTTGTTCGAGGCGTTTGGGCGCTGCGTCGAGCAACTCGACGGGCGCTACATCACCGCCATCGACAGCGGCACCTCGGTGGCCGACATGGACTGCATCGCCCAACAAACCCGGCATGTCACCAGCACCACCGCGGCGGGCGACCCTTCGCCCCACACCGCCATGGGGGTGTTCGCCGGCATCCGCACCACCGCCATGGCACGCCTGGGCAGCGACAACCTCGAAGGCTTGCGCGTGGCCATCCAGGGCCTGGGCAACGTGGGCTTCGCCCTGGCCGAGCAACTGCACGCGGCGGGGGCCGAACTGCTGGTCAGCGACATCGACTCGGGCAAGGTGCAACTGGCCATGGAACAACTGGGCGCCCACCCCATCGCCAACGATGCATTGCTCAGCACCCCGTGCGACATCCTCGCGCCCTGTGGCCTGGGCGGCGTACTCAACAGCCACAGCGTGGCGCAATTACGCTGCGCGGCGGTGGCCGGCTCGGCGCACAACCCCCTGACCAGCCTGCAAACCGCCGACCTGCTGGAAAGCCGCGGCATCCTGTATGCGCCGGACTACGTGATTAACTCGGGCGGGCTGATCTACGTAGCGCTCAAGCACCGCGGCGAAGAACTGCCCACCATCACTGCCCACCTGTCCAACATCGGTGTGCGGCTGACAGAAGTCTTCGCCCACGCCCAGGCGGAAAAACGCTCCCCGGCGCGGGTGGCCGATGAGCTGGCCGAACGCCTGCTCTATCGGCTGTAGCCCGTCACTCGGCGGGCGGGTTGAGCAACTCGGACAAGGCGTCCGGCTGGCTCTTGAACGCCTTGGCGAACACATCGCGGTTTTTGGCCATGTAGATCCCGGCTTCTTCCACTTGCTGTTCACTCAGGGACGGCACTGCTTTTTGCAGAACTTCTGCCAACAATTCAGCCAGTTCCAGCATTTTGTCATGACGATCAGCTTCGGCTTTATCCATGAACAAACGCTCCAGATCTCGGCTGCTGCGGTATACCACTTCGACGGCCATTCACCACCTCACATGCCTTCACGAAAAGTTGTCTCTACGACTACTGTGTTTTTATACAGCTAAAAGCATAGGCGAATCTTTCGGGTTTGGATAGTGGCATTTTTGCTTGCTACAGCACATGACGTGCCCCGTGCCAGCCGTTTGCCATCTAAGCTGCGCCCCTGGCCTTTTTTCTGCATGCAGAAAACCGTCACCTTCATCGCGCATGATCCGGTCGAGCCGACCTAAGGAAGTACCTCCGTGAAAATAAACTGGGCCGAAAACCTTCGCCAGAACGTCCATCAACTGGCCGAAACCCTGGGCAACCTGTTTGTCGAAACCTTCCATTACCTGGCGCTGTTCGCCATCGGTGCCGTCACAGCCTGGGCGGCGGTGATGGAGTTTTTGCAGATGATCGAAGCCGGGCACATCAAGATCGACGACATTCTGCTGCTGTTCATCTACCTCGAACTGGGTGCGATGGTGGGGATTTACTTCAAGACCAACCACATGCCCGTGCGTTTTCTGATTTATGTGGCCATCACCGCATTGACCCGATTGCTGATTTCCAACGTGTCGCACCACAACCCGCCGGACCTGGGGATCATTTACCTGTGTGGCGGCATTTTGCTGTTGGCGTTTGCCATTTTGGTGGTGCGTTATGCCTCGTCCCAGTACCCCTCGGTGAAGGTCGGCAGTTCGCCCCATACCAGCCGTGAAGCGCTGAACGACGACAAAGGCGAGAGTTGAGCCCAGGGGTGGCGGCCGATTTCTGCGGCCGCTTCGCTACAACAGTTGTGGGGTGGGGTTAGAGGGGCGGGCCGGTTTGGCCGGGGCAGGCATATCGCTGCTATCGCCGTCGGTCATGGCTTCGAGTATGGCCAGGGCGCTGTGGCCCTGCTCGATGGCGATGCCGAATTGGATGCTTTGCACCACGCGTTTGAGGCGCTGTGGGTCGTTGCGTTGGGCGGTGCTGATAAGCCGTTTGGCCACCACCCGCCCGGCCTCGGACAGGGTGAGCATGATGCTGCCGTCCGGGCCCTGGATACTCAGGTTGACCTGGTACTGCGGGGCGAAGGTGTCGGTTATCAGTTGGAAAGGGTTGTCCATGAGGCGTTACCGCTGGCTGGGAACATGCACTGATTGACTCGTTGTGCGGCGGATTGGTTCGTACTAGCGCTGCAAGATTTCAGCTACAAGCGACGAGAGGTGCATCAGCATTCGACCCAGTTCACGGCCAGGCCGCCCCGTGACGTTTCTTTGTATTTGTCGTGCATGTCGGCGCCGGTATCGCGCATGGTGCGGATCACCCGGTCCAGGGAAATGAAGTGTTTGCCGTCGCCGCGCAGGGCCATTTGCGTGGCGTTGATCGCTTTGACGGCGGCGATGGCGTTGCGCTCGATGCACGGCACTTGCACCAGGCCACCGACCGGGTCGCAGGTCAGGCCGAGGTTGTGTTCCAGGCCGATTTCGGCGGCGTTTTCCAGTTGCTCTGGGGTGGCGCCGAGCACGTCCGCCAGGCCGGCGGCAGCCATGGCGCAGGCTGAGCCGACTTCGCCTTGGCAGCCCACTTCGGCGCCGGAGATCGAGGCGTTTTTCTTACACAGGATGCCGACGGCGGCGGCACCGAGGAAGAACGCCACCACGTCGTCGTCTGACGCTTGCGGGTTGAATTTCATGTAGTAGTGCAGCACCGCCGGGATGATCCCCGCCGCGCCGTTGGTGGGCGCGGTCACCATGCGCCCGCCGGCGGCGTTTTCTTCGTTGACGGCGAGGGCGAAGAGGTTGACCCATTCCATCGCCGACAAGGTGGAAGTGATGACGTTGGGCTTGCCGATTTCCAACAGGCTGCGGTGCAGTTTCGCTGCCCGGCGCGGCACATCCAGGCCTCCGGGCAGCAGGCCTTCGTGGCGCAGGCCCTGCTCGACGCATTCGCGCATCACCGCCCAGATATGCAGTAAGCCGCTGCGGATGTCGGCGTCGCTGCGCCAGGCCCGTTCGTTGGCCATCATCAGTTCGCTGACCCGTAAGCCGTGCTGATTGCACAGGGCCAGCAGTTCGGCAGCGCTGTTGAAGTCGTAGGGCAATTGCACATCGGCCGTCGGCGCGATCCCCGACTCCGCCTCGGCCGCTTCGACGATAAAACCGCCGCCTACGGAGTAATAGGTTTGTTCCCACAACAGGCCGGTATCGCCAAAGGCACTCAGGGACATGGCGTTGGGGTGGTAGGGTAGGCTCTCGTCGAGTAGCAGCAGGTCGCGCTGCCAGTCGAAGGCGATGCTGATGCGCCCGGCCAGCAGCAGTTCGCCGCTGTCACGCAACAGGGCGATGCGCGGGGCGATGCTGTTGGGGTCGATGCTGTCGGGCCATTCGCCCATCAGGCCCATGACCGTGGCGCGGTCGGTGGCATGGCCGATGCCGGTGGCGGACAACGAGCCATACAGGCGTGCCTCGACGCGCCGCACGTCCCCTAGCAAACCCTGGTCGTAAAGGGCTTGGGCGAAGGTGGCAGCGGCGCGCATCGGGCCGACGGTGTGGGAGCTGGACGGACCGATGCCGACTTTGAAGAGATCGAAAACGCTGATAGCCATGCTAAAGCCTTACCAGTAATGGAAGAAAAATCGCTGCCATTTTCTGTAGGACAAGCGCGAGGTCGGCGATACTGCCTAGCTCGGTCGCCAGTGACCAACGAAACTTCCTAAGACAGCCTTTAGCAGGACTAAACAATGAGCCGGCAATTCCATGGCCAAACCTACGTCTGGCTGCACGTGTTTTCCTGTGCGGCGCGGCACTTGTCGTTCACTCGTTGCGCCGAGGAACTGCACATCACCCCCGGCGCGGTCAGCCAGCAGATCCGCCAATTGGAAGAACGCCTGGGCTTTCGCCTGTTCCATCGCCGCGCCCGGGGCGTGGAGTTGAGCGCCGAGGGCCAGCGTTTGGCTATTACCGTCAATGAGGCCTACGGCAGCATCGACGCCGAGCTGCGCCGGCTGGATGCGGGGAGGATCAGCGGCACTTTGCGCCTGCGCTCGATCCCGTCCTTTTTGAGCAAATGGCTGACGCCGCGCCTGCCGCGCTTGCAGCAGCATTTCCCGGACATTCAGTTGCGCCTGGTGGCTGAGGACAGCAGTGTGGCGCTGCACGAAGGCGACTTTGACCTGGCCATCGACCTTAACGACGGCAGCTATCCGGGGCTGTTATCTACCACCTTGCTCGATGAGCAGATTTTCCCGGTCTGCGCGCCGAGCCTGCTGCGCGGCCGCCCACCATTGCACGGCCCGGCAGACCTGGTGCACTTCCCGCTGCTGCACGACATCACCGCGTGGCGCGGCAGCTACGAGTATGCGGAGTGGGAGTTCTACCTTGATGCCATCGGTTTTCACGATGCCGACGTGCGCCGCGGCCACACCTTCAACCGCAACCATCTGACCATCGAAGCGGCCATCGCCGGCATGGGGGTGGCCATCGCCCGTCGTACTTTGCTTAATGACGAGTTGGAGCGCGGCACCCTGATCGTGCCGTTTGGCGTCGCGGTGCCCAATTACAAGCGCTACATGCTGCTCTACGCCCCGGGTGCGCTGAGCCACCCGGGCGTGCGGGCGGTGCATGATTGGCTGGTGGCAGAAGCGGCGGCGTTTCGCACGTTGCACCCCGTAGCGAGCGGGCTACGCGGTAGCCCCCACGCACCCACAGAGCGACTGTTGTTGTAGTAAGCGGGCTAGCCCGCTTACTACAAAGAGAGGGTATTTTCGCAAGGCCAGTGCTTAGCTAACTCCCGACCATAACAGTGCTTTTGCCCCATGTCCGGCTTTATTTGTCTATTCGTAATTATCTTTTTTTAGGGGTTGAAATGTCGCCTTGGCGGCGCAACTCTGTAGTTAAGAGGTCGCGAATTTTCGCTTTAAGGCGTAGGCGTTGTACCTCTCGCGAGCTAGCTGAAATAAGGGAAGAACTATGCAAATCCAGGTCAATAGCGATAACCATATTCAAAGCAGTGTCCGTCTGGAGGAGTGGGTCCGTACTACCATCGAAAGCACGCTCGAACGCTATGAAGAGGACCTGACCCGTGTCGAGGTTCACCTGCGGGACGAGAACGGCGACAAGCCTGGCCCCCATGACATGCGCTGCCAACTCGAAGCACGGCCAAAAGGCCATCAGCCGGTTTCGGTAACGCACAAGGCCGATACCTTGGAGCAAGCGGTCGAAGGCGCCGCCACCAAACTTGAGCACGCGTTGGAACACCTGTTTGGCAAACTGCGCGGCAAACGCACTGCCGCCACGCCGACTGATATTTCCCCCAAGGCGAACGACGCGCTGCTGGAGGATGAATTCCTGGAAAACGAACAGGCCGCGCTCAATAGCTGACGGCTAAGTCACCCCCAACGAAAACAGGCCTGCACATGCAGGCCTGTTTTGTTTTGGGCGGGGGCCAGTGATCTCCTCAGACCCTGTGGGATCTACCGCTTGTCACCGCCATCGAGTGCCGCCATCACGGGCAGGCTCGCTCCCACACAGGAAAAATGAAAACCGCACCCGTACCCCCGTTCAACTGTGGGAGCGGGCCTGCCCGCGATGGCGGTCTCACGATCGCTATCGCTGGCAAGCCAGGCTCCCACGGCGCGAGGGTTCTACAGGTTGCGGGCCACGCTCAGGGCCGAGTAGGTCTGGGCCACGGGCATGATTTCCAGGGAGTTGATGTTGACGTGGTCCGGTTGCCCGGCGATCCACGACACGGTGTTGGCCAGGTCCTGGGGTGAAATAGCGTCCACATCCTTGTACAACGCTGCCACCGCCTCATGGTTGCCGCCCAGGCGCACCATGGAAAACTCCGTGCCCGAACACAGCCCCGGCTCGATGTTGGTCACCCGCACCCGGGTGCCCGCCAGGTCGGCGCGCAGGTTGAGGCTGAACTGTTTGACGAACGCCTTGCTCGCGCCGTAGACGTTGCCGCCCGGGTACGGGTAGGTGCCGGCGATCGAGCCGATGTTGATGATGAGCCCCGCGTTGGCGGCCACCATGCCTGGCAGGATCTTGTGGGTCACCATCGCCAGCCCGGTGATGTTGGTGGCGATCATGCATTCCCAGTTCTGCGCGTCGGCGTGTTGCGCGCGCTCGATGCCCAGGGCCAGGCCGGCGTTGTTGACCAGCACGTCGATGGGCAAGGAAGAGTCGTGGATCAGCGCCACGGCGGCGTCCAGTGAGGCCGGGTCGGTGACGTCCAGGGTCAGGGGAATGAAGTTCTCCCCCAACTCCTGCTCTAATTGCGCCAGTTTGTCGGCACGCCGCGCGCCGCCGATCACCCGGTAGCCGTCGGCGATCAGTTGGCGACAAATGGCGGCGCCGAACCCGGCGGAAGCGCCGGTCACGAATGCGGTTTTCATACTGCTCTCCGGTTGAAAAATCAGGCCAGGTACTTCACGCCAAGGCTGGCGAACAGGCACAGCATCGACAGCACCAGCACTTTGCGCACCACCTCGCTGCCTTTGCGGATCGCCAGCGCGCTGCCCATGTGGTTGCCCAGGATGTTGCACAGCACCAGCGGCAGGGCCAGCAGGTAGATGACTTTGCCGGCCATGACAAAGGCCACCAGGGCGCCGATGTTCGAGGCGAAGTTGAAGGTTTTCGAGTTGGCCGAGCTGGACACCAGGTCCATCTTGAGCAGGTAGTGGAAGGCGATGATGAACATGCTGCCGGTGCCCGGGCCGAAAAAGCCGTCATAGAAGCCGATCACCAGGCACGTCAGCGGCACCACGGTGTAGAGCATGGCGGTGCTCAGGGTGTGTTCCTCTACCGGGCGATCCTTGGGGGTAAGGAAAATCAGGATGCCGAACGGAATCAGCGCCAGGATGATCTTGCCCACGGTGTCTTGGGAGATGGAAATAATCAGGTGCGCGCCCAGATAGGCGCCCAACAGGGAAAACGGCACGCCCACCAGGGCGACTTTCCAGACCATTTTGCTGTTGGCCAGAAAGTTGCGGATGGCCGCCAGCGTGCCCAGGGTGCTGACCAGTTTTTCCTGGCCCAGGGCCACTTGCGGCGGCAGGCCCACCAGCAGGAAACCCGGCACCAGAAACAGCCCGCCGCCGCCGGCGATGCTGTCGACAAACCCCGCGATAAAGGCGATGGCCCCCAGCAGCAGGATCGCGAAAACCCAGTGTTCAGCCCAAAACGATCCCAGCAGTTCCATAGCAATGTCCGATGTGTGAAAGGTGAAAAATCAGGAGAAAACTTCGTACAGGTGATCGGCGCGGGTGAAGCGCACCCGGTTCAAGTCGTTGACCGCGAACAGGCGGATCAGCCAGCGGTCGGCGCCGTCGTTGTGGGGCTCGAAACCGTCGCGGGCGTGGAGCACACGCTGGTTCTTGAAGATCATGAAATCCCCCGGCAGCAGCAGGTGCGCCTCGTCGAACTGACGCGATTCCACCAGGGCTTTCAAGGCGTTGAGGGCGCATTGCGCCTCGGCGTTCATGGCGTAGGTGTTTTCGCAGTCGAGGCGGCACAGCCATTCACCGCCCAGGCCCCGCACCAGCAAGGGCAGGTGCGGGGTATGGCGGCGGTTGCTGGCGAAGGAGTCGGGGCGGCGGATCTCGAACTGCGCCTGGGTCAGGGCGTGCACCGTGGACGCGGGCAGGGCGGCGACCACCTCATCGACACTGACCAGGGTGGTATTGATGCGCGGGTCGCAGCGCATGCCGAAGAACGACAGGTACTCGGGGCAGCATGAGGCGCCTTCCAGGGTTTCCGAGGACAGCGGCAGGTCGGGGTTATCCACGTGATAAGAAAAGCGCAGCCGCGAGCCGTGGGAGCTTTTTTGTGCACCTGAGGCGCGGGCCGGGATCACGTGGCGGAACAGGCGCCCGTCGTTTTCACCCTCGTACACCACCGGGTTGATGCCCAGCAGGCTGTGCAGCGACAGGCTCACCAAGCACGCAATCGGCGTGCTTTTGGGGCTCAGCACGCCGGAGTAGGGCGTAGGCGGAATGTCGCGGTCGCGCGGGCAGTTGCGGATCACCAGGGAGGTCAGTTGCGGGTCTTCGACGAAGCGGCGGATCTGCTGGGTCAGGGCCGGGCCCAGCACGTCCTGGGCTTGTTCCTTGAGTTGGAAGTAGATGTCCTTGTTGGCTTCAAAATCCAGTGGCGTGTGGTTGAGAACGGTTTGCCAGGCGCTGGAGTTGACCCATGGCAGCCTGATTTCCAGGGAGGTGACGGCCTCGGCGGCGAACTTCGGATGTGCGCTTTCCATTTGCGGTGAAACCCCATATTCCGGTGCTTGATGCCATTAGATTTCGTGCGGCGTGGCGGCAGCACGATTGTTGTTGTGGAACCGATGGCGGCGCGTGGCGCATCGCCCTCTCGACCCGGCGGCAGCATGGTATGTGCGTCGATATTGAGTCGATTTAATAATTGTAATTATAAAAATTAAATCGATTCAATTTATTTCTTCGATGGTCCGTGCGCGTTGCGCCGCTGAGGCCGTTTAAGGTGATGATTAGAAAAGGAAATTTCCCAGTGTTTTTTTTCATCGAAAGTGACTTGAGCGGCCAGGGAGTGGAGGTTTAAACGGTTTTCCCGGTGCAAAGGGACAGCGCCCTACAGGGCAAAAAATGCACCGTGATTGTGCGGCCGAGCGGTAGGCGCGGGGGATGGGAAAGGGCTTGGTTGTCGGAAAAGTCTCAAGGGGTGTAATGATGTTAATCGGTGAATATTGCACCTAATGCTGTGCGATTACTCTTATGCTTTTTTTCATGCTAGGCTTCCGCGTTCTTGCAATTTCTGGTGTTGTCCCTATGTGGGTTCCTCAATACAGCGGCCAAGCGCAGCCGGTCTACCTGATGATCGCCGACGCCCTCGAGCGCGACATCCTCGCCGCGCGGCTGGAACCGGGTGATCGCTTGCCCACCCTCAAAGAGCTGGCCGAAACCCTGAAAGTCACGCCAGGCACCATCGGCCGTGCCTATGACGAAGCGGGCAAACGCGGTTTGGTGGTTGGCGAAGTGGGGCGCGGCACCTTCGTGCTGCACAAGCGTGTGACCCAACCCGCGTCGCAGGTGCTCAAGAGCCCGGCCAGCAAGGCCGAGACGGGGCACATCGACCTGTCCATCATCAAGCCCAACGACAGCGGCATGACCGAATGGCTGCGTGGCTCCATCGTCGAGCTGGCGCAATCGCCGGGCCTGGGGCGGATCCTCGACTACACCACCGATGGCGGCCACGCGGTGCATAAAGAAGCGGGCGCGGCGTGGGTGCAACGCAGCCTGCCGCAGGCGTCCTGGCAGCAGATCGTGATTACCGCCGGTGCCCAGCATGGCTTGCTGGTGGCTATCAGCAGCCTGTCGCAGGCCAACCAGGTGATTCTTTGCGAGGAATACTGCTACCCCGGCATCATCTCCCTGGCCCACAGCCTGGGCCGGCGCCTCAAGGGTGTGCAGGTGGATGAGTTCGGCCTGGTGCCCGAGTCGCTGCGCCAGATGTGCATCGAGCATCGCCCGGCGCTGCTGATCTGCGTGACCACCCACCAGAACCCGACCAACTCGATCATGCCCGCCGAACGGCGCGCCGAAATCGCGCAGATCGCCCGCGAGTTCGACCTGTTCATCATCGACGACGATATCTACGGCTTCCTCGAAACCCGCAACGTCCACCAGCCACTGTCGGCCTACGCGCCGGAGCGCTCGGTGTACCTGACCAGCCTGTCCAAGAGCATCCTGCCGGCGCTGCGCATCGGCTACCTGTATGCACCGGCCGAAACCCTGTCGCGGTTGTCGTCCATGGTGCGCAGCAGCGTATGGATGCCCTCGCCGCTGATGGCGCAACTGGCCAGCAACCTTATCAACAGCGGCATGGGCGCCGAACTGGTGAAAGTGCAGCAGGACGAGGCCGCGCAGCGCCAGCAAATGGCCCTCGAAATCCTCGGCGGCTACGACATCCGCAGCCAGCCCAACAGCTTCCATATCTGGCTGGAATTGCCGCAGCCGTGGACCAGTGACGAGTTCGCCAACCTGGCGCGGGCCAACGGGGTGACGGTGGTCAGCGGCAGCCAGTTCCTGGCCCAGCGCACAGGGTCTACCCGGGGAGTGCGCATCGCACTGATGACGCCAACCCGCGAAGAACTGGCCTTCGCCCTGACCAAACTCGCCAGCCTCCTGGCCGCGCCGGAGCCGCGGTTGTTCTATTGAGGCAAGCCAGCCCCCACAGGCTGGCAATGCCAATCCAACACCTGCCCAACCTTTGTCGGAGCGGGCCCGCCCGCGATGGCGCCCTCCAGATCGCCCTCGCTGGCAAGCCAGACTCCCACAGGCCAGCAATGCCCATCCGACGCCCGCCCACCCTCTGTGGGAGCGGGCCCGCCCGCGATGACGCCCTTCAGATCGCCCTCGCTGGCAAGCCAGGCTCCCACAGGCTGGCAATGCCAATCCAACACCTGCCCAACCTCTGTGGGAGCGGGCCCGCCCGCGATGGCGCCCTTCAGATCGCCCTCGCTGGCAAGCCAGGCTCCCACGATGTTGCCCCAGCGCCCTTGGCCGGTGGCGCCGGCGAAGTGTCCTACTCGGTAATAAGGCTTTGGCGCTTGACCGTGCGAACAGGAGTATTTTGCAAACGAGAATATTTATCATTATGCTGTGCCCCATCAAGGTGCGGGTCCGGCGTTATGGCCGCAGCGCACGTCATGGGTTTCAAGGTCGAAACATGAAAAGCAAAAACGGCGCGTTGCCGGTTTCCTATCGCCTGGCAGTGACCTCACGGGTACTGGCGGCGGTCTTCGGTGGTTATCTGCTGGCGGCGTTGGCCAGCGTGTGCATGACGGCGTTGCTGCCCATCTCCCGTGCGGATGCGGTGGCCAGTGGGATGATGACGTCGTTTTTGGTGTACCTGGTGGCGGTGCTCTGGTGCTTTGCCTGCCGCACGGCGTTGCAGGCGTGGTTGGGGTTGGGCGTGCCGGGCGCGGTACTGGCCACTGTCAGTGCGCTGGCCTACTGGGTGGGGCGCACATGAAAGAGGGCTTTCGCCAGGCGATGGCCTGGCTGCATACCTGGACCGGGCTAATTTTCGGCTGGCTGCTGTTTGCGATTTTTCTGACAGGCACCCTGTCGTACTTCAAGGATGAAATGACCCATTGGATGCAGCCCCTGCCGCCGGTGCACAGCGTCAACGCCGAGCAAAGCGTTGCCCTGGCGCAAGGCTACCTGCAGGCGCATGCCCAAGGCGCGGCGCGCTGGTTTATCGGCCTGCCGCACGAGCGCCAACCGGGCCTCTCCGTGGCCTGGCAACGGCCGGCCAAGAACGAGGGCGAGCGCGGCGAGTTCTTCGACAAAGTGCTCGACCCGCTGACCGGCGCCGAGCGAGTGAGCCACGACACCGCTGGCGGCAACTTCTTTTACCGCTTCCATTTTCAATTGCAGATGCCCTATCCGTGGGGGCGCTGGCTATCGACTGCGGCGGCCATGGTGATGCTGATCGCGCTGGTCACGGGGATCCTCACCCACAAGAAAATCTTCAAGGACTTCTTCACCTTCCGCCCGCGCAAGGGCCAGCGCTCTTGGCTCGACGGTCACAACGCGGTGGGCGTGTTGGTGCTGCCGTTCCACCTGATGATTACCTACAGCAGCCTGGTGATCTTCATGACGTTGGTTATGCCGGCCAGCATCGTGGCCAGTTACGGCAACGATTCCCGGGCATTTTTCAAGGAGGCGTTTCCCTCTAACAACAACCTGCCGGCCGCCGGGCAACCCGGGCAGTTGCTGCCCCTGGCGCCGTTTTTGGCCCAGGCGCGCGAGCACTGGGCCGGCGGGCGAGCGGGGCGCCTAACGGTGAACCACCCGGGGGACGCCAACGCTTCGGTCAACGTCTTCCCCCACAACGCCGACCACGTGGTGCAGGATTTCGGCCGCTCCCTGTCCTTTGGTGGTATCGATGGTCAACTGCTCAAAGAGGCTGTGCCGCAATCGCTGCCGATGGCCATCGGCGGCAGTTTTGTGGGCCTGCACATGGGCCTGTTCGCCGGGCCGGTGCTGCGCTGGCTGTACTTCCTCTGTGGCCTGGCCGGCACGGCGATGATCGGCACCGGGCTGGTGATCTGGCTCGGCAAACGCCAGTTGAAACACGCCAAGAGCGGGGTAATGCCGTTCGAGTTGCGCCTGGTAGAGGTGCTCAACATCGCCAGCATGGCTGGGTTGGTGCTGGCGGTGGCGGTGTTCTTCTGGGCCAATCGCCTGCTGCCCGCGCAATTTGCTGAGCGGGCCGACTGGGAAGTGAACAGCTTCTTCATCGCCTGGGGCTTGAGCCTGCTCCACGCGGTGCTGCGGCCTGGGCGCCGGGCCTGGGTCGAGCAACTGGGGCTGGCGGCCCTGCTGTTTATCGCGGTGCCGCTGCTCAATGCCCTGACCACCGGCCAACATGTGCTGGCCTCTATGGCCGGCGGCGACTGGATCATGGCCGGGTTCGACCTGACCTGCCTGGGCAGCGGCCTGTTCCTGGCCTGGGCTGCCTGGAAAATGCAGCGCCCGGCCCCGCAGAAAGCGCCCGCCCAACCCCGCGCCGAACGCCCGCGGCCCTTGCCCGCCAACCCCGAGGTGACCTGAATGCTGCTGCCATCGCTGCTGTGCTACAGCGGCTTCACCGCCCTGTGCCTGGCCATGGACCGCCATCACCACGACCTGCTGGGCCGCAAACCCACCGCCGGCCAACGCCTGGCCCTGTGCCTGGGCGGTTGGCTGCTGCTGGCGCTGTCGCTCGCCGCGGCCCTCACCGCCGCCGATTGGGGCCTGGGATTGGTGCAGTGGTGCGCGGTGCTGATGGGCAGTGCCTTGCTACTGGTGGTGCTGTTGCCCTATCGCCCACGGCTGGCGCTGGGAGTCGCGGGGGTAGGGTTGGTGGTGAGTCCGGCGGTATGGGCATTGATCTAGCCGCCCCACCTTGTTTATGGGGGTAATGTGGCGTTCAGTTTTTTAAACGCGATTGGCCGCGACCCAGAGTGAGTCGTAAGGAAGCTTGCAGCGTAACGTGCGAAGTACTTTTGAGCGGGAATTGATGTGCCGCTGCAACAGGGCTGAGGCGTTCGGCCTTTGCGTTAGTTTATTTGTTTGGGATAGTCCGGCCTGAATTCAACACATAAGTGCAACGCTCACCCCTGTATGCACTTCGTACGGCGTCTTCCAGCCCAAGCGCTTGCGCGGGCGTAGATTGATCCTCGCTACTGTCCGATTGACGGCTTCGACGGTC
>NZ_JCBCUW010000073.1:0-19918 GCF_059862525.1 Pseudomonas sp. MF08875 | reverse complement strand
CAACATTTCCATGCTGATCACCCTGTGTTCTCCTGCTCGAAAAGTGAGCAGAAGCAGTTGAACACCTGGGTCAGTTTTCAGTCGGCAGAACAGCCTTTACTGGGTCAGTTTTCGGTCAGCGGCAACACGCCAAGCACTCAATCTGACGGCACAGGGAGGTGTCACACTTCATGAAGCATCCCTGCGAATTCGGGATAAGAACCGTCATCTTGGGCGGCCTATCTCTTGCAGAGCTGTCGGCAGTACGTTACTACTCAAAGGCTTAGAGGCTGACATTGCCATCGTGCTAAACCCCGACCAGATGGACGCAAACCACCTGTATGTGGCACTCACCCGCGGGGCGAGACAGCTGATTGTCTGCTCTCAAACGCCAGTGCTGAATCCAGCCTAGAGAGGTATGAGCTTACTTGAAGCATCCCTCGACAAAGCCTCGGGGGTGTAGCAATACGCGCATCAGCGTAGGCTCAGTAAAAATTCCAGATCTGCACCTAACCGGCGACCGCCTCTCATCAAGACATAGGCAGTGTTTTGAGTTTCGAATAGGCATTCGTGAGTGAACGAAACTTCATATGAGCTTTAACCCAGTCTCCTGGAAGAAAACGCCCGCGACTGTCTTCAATGACGCAAAGCGCATAAACGATGCTGGCCGCGAGGCCCAGCGTCGCAAGCATTCTAGCCTGCTCGTCGGAAACGGATACATCGATCAACGTCCAATCAGCTACCAAGCAGTACGCTCTGCCCGGAAAATGCGCCTCAACAAACGACACCGCTTCGGCATCGCTCAGAACACTGCCGATCAAGCTGTTTCCTTTACCAGCCAGTAAATCGATCAAGCCCGACACTTCCATACATTCCTCCGGGTTTGCCTAAGAAGAAATATGCCTTCGTTCTTACAACCTATCCGCATCGAGAAGGGCCTATTAGCCTCCTGCGTCGATCTCTATCAGCTGTGTTCTGACGAATTGCCGATAGAGTTCGATCCCGGATTGATTATAAGGGTCGTCCTCTGCCCAATCAGAAAGCCAGACCGCTGGATGATATTGCGCATGCAACCAGGAGCCGTGCAGCAGTGGCGGACACGATTACTTCATAGTCCGCTTCCTTGCGAGAGTTTAGATTCAACAGCGAGACGCCGGCGGCGCATCAAGCGGTAAGCTGCCGGAATAACAAACAGGGACAGTAAGG
Organism: Pseudomonas sp. MF08875; assembly: GCF_059862525.1. Classification (NCBI taxonomy): domain Bacteria; kingdom Pseudomonadati; phylum Pseudomonadota; class Gammaproteobacteria; order Pseudomonadales; family Pseudomonadaceae; genus Pseudomonas; species Pseudomonas sp. MF08875. Next base: position 18,733 of record NZ_JCBCUW010000073.1, on the reverse strand, counting down.
GCGCGGTAACCATGCCACCGACCATGGGCGCGGCGATGCGGCTCATTACTTCGCTACCGGTACCGCTACCCAATAGGATCGGCAACAGGCCAGCAATGATGACGGCTACGGTCATGGCCTTGGGTCGAACACGCTGCACGGCTCCTTCGCTAATCGCTGCGATTAGTCCACGCTCAGTACTGTCGCCGGCCTCTACACGCTCGGCCCAGGCGTTTTTTAAGTAGAGCAGCATGATCACACCGAATTCGGCAGAAACACCCGCCAGAGCAATGAAACCGACGCCAGTAGCCACCGACAGGTTGAATCCCAGCAGGTAGAGGAACCACGCCCCACCGGTAAGGGCGAACGGCAAGGTGGCCATGATCAGCAAAGCCTCGTCGAATCGGGCAAACGTCAGGTACAGCAGTACGAAAATGATCAGCAGCGTGGCGGGCACCACCAGTTTGAGCCGTGCGTTGGCTCGTTCAAGAAACTCGAACTGTCCCGAGTAACTCAGGCTCATGCCTGGCTGCAGCTTGACCTGCTCACTCACAACCCGACGCAGATCGGCAACCACGGAAGCAATGTCCCGGCCACGCACGTCGATATACACCCATCCGGAAGGTCGGGCATTTTCGCTCTTGAGCATCGGCGGGCCTTCACTGACTTTGACCTTCGCCACGGTACCAAGAGTGATCTGACTCCCCAAAGGGGTGTAGATTGGCAATTGCTCCAGGGCGCCGAGCGAGTCACGCCACTCACGGGGATAACGTACGTTGATAGGGAAGCGTGCGAGCCCTTCAATGGTCTCGCCAACGTTCTCACCGCCAATAGCACCGGCCACGATCGACTGCACATCAGCGATATTCAATCCGTAGCGGGCAGCGGCTTTGCGGTCGATATCCACATCGACGTAACGCCCACCGGTTAATCGTTCGGCCAGTGCCGAACTGACACCGGGCACGTCCTTGGCCGCGCGCTGGACGGCCTGCGTGGCTGCATCGATCTCCATCAAGTTGCTGCCGGCAATTTTTACTCCGATCGGACTCTTGATCCCGGTGGCGAGCATGTCGATGCGGTTGCGGATCGGTGGTATCCAGATATTAGTCAAGCCAGGGACGCGTACCACTCGATCCAGCTCTTCCACCAATTTTTCCTGGGTCATACCAGGACGCCATTGCTCGCGAGGTTTGAACTGGATAGTGGTCTCGAACATCTCCAGCGGCGCGGGGTCGGTGGCAGTTTCAGCGCGGCCGGCCTTACCGAAGACGTGTTCAACTTCGGGTACTGTCTTGATCAGACGGTCAGTCTGTTGCAGCAACTGCGCTGCTTTCTGCGCCGACAATCCCGGCAGAGCCGAAGGCATATAGAGTAAATCGCCCTCGTCCAGCGCAGGGAGGAATTCGCCACCCAAACGGGAGATCGGCCACAACGCGCTAAGGAAGACCAATAACGCGATCAACAGGGTGACTTTGGGCCGATGTAACACCGCATCCAGGGCCGGTTGATAGATCCTGATCAACCAGCGGTTCAGAGGATTCCGGTCCTCTTTGGGGATCCGTCCACGAATCCAGTAGCCCATCAGCACCGGCACCAGGGTTACCGATAGTCCTGCCGCCGCAGCCATGGCATAGGTCTTGGTGAAGGCCAATGGACCAAATAGGCGACCCTCTTGGGCCTCTAGGGTGAACACTGGAATGAATGACAGGGTGATGATCAGCAGGCAGAAGAACAGCGCCGGTCCCACCTCCGCCGCCGCTTCGGTTATCACATGCCAGTGACGTTCGCCCTTCAACTCTTCCCCTGGATGGGCCACATGCCAGGCCTCAATCTTTTTGTGGGCGTTCTCGATCATTACCACGGCGGCATCGACCATGGCGCCGATGGCGATGGCGATCCCGCCCAAGGACATGATGTTGGCGTTGATCCCTTGGTAACGCATAACGATGAAGGCAATCAGCACCCCCACCGGTAAGGAGATGATTGCCACCAGGGATGAACGCAGATGCCAGAGGAATACTGCACAGACCAACGCGACGACGATGAACTCCTCGAGTAGCTTGTAGCTGAGGTTTTCGACGGCGCGATCGATCAGTTTGCTGCGGTCATAGGTGGTGACGATTTCCACCCCCGCCGGCAAACTGCTTTTCAGGTCGTCCAGTTTGGCCTTGACCGCCGCAATGGTCTCACGAGCGTTCTTGCCGCTACGCAGAATAACCACGCCGCCGACAGTCTCACCCTCGCCGTCGAGCTCGGTGATACCACGACGCATCTCCGGGCCCAACTGGATCGTTGCCACGTCGCCGAGGGTCACCGGCACCCCGCCGGCACCGAGCTTGAGCGGAATCGAACGAAAGTCATTGAGCGTCTTCAGGTAACCGGAAGCGCGCACCATAAACTCGGTCTCCGCCATCTCCAGTAACGCACCACCGGTTTCCTGATTGGCCTTGCCGATAGCCTCAGTCACCGCTGCTTGAGTGATGCCTAGGTTGGCCAGTTTCAGTGGGTCGAGCTGCACCTGATACTGCTTGACCATGCCGCCCACGGTGGCCACTTCCGCAACATTCGGTAGGGTCTTGAGTTCGAACTTGAGGAACCAGTCCTGCAAGGCGCGCAGTTGCGCCAAGTCGTGTCCGCCACTGCGATCCACCAGTGCGTACTGATAGATCCAGCCCACGCCTGTGGCGTCGGGTCCCAAGGACGGTTTGGCGGAAGCCGGTAGGCGGCTTTGGACCTGACTCAAGTATTCCAGCACCCGCGAGCGGGCCCAATATAAGTCCGTGCCGTCTTCGAACAACACGTACACGAAGCTGTCGCCGAAAAAGGAATAGCCGCGTACGGTCTTAGCCCCCGGCACCGAGAGCATGGTGGTGGCCAACGGATAGGTCACCTGGTTCTCAACTATCTGCGGCGCTTGTCCCGGATAAGGGGTGCGGATAATCACCTGAACATCGGAAAGGTCTGGCAATGCATCGATGGGTGTGCTCTGAACCGACCAGACGCCCCAAACCGTGACGAAGATCGTCGCCAGCAGCACCAGAAAGCGGTTTGCCACTGACCAGCGAATCAGGGCGGCGATCATGGCTGGCCCCCTAGTTTTTCCAGGTGTTCAACGCGCAAACCATCATCGGTTTGGCTAACCGAGACCCTAACCTTCTCGCCAGTCTTGAGACCTTGAATGAGAGCAGGGTCAGCCAATGGGAAGGTCATTGTCATACCAGGCATGCCCAGCGTCTTGAACGGACCAAGGGCAATTGTTACGTCTTGGTTATTGATCTCGACGATCTGCCCATCCGCCTCATGAAAGCTGGAGGCTGCTGCGCTGGGTGGTGACATTTCCAGCGTGCTCGCAACAATGCCCTTGAGACTGGCCTCAGAGTCGAGCAGAAACTGTCCAGAGCTGACTACCTGCTGGCCTTCTTCCAACCCCTTTAAAACCACCGTCTTGCCTTCGTTTTCCTGCCCGAGTTGCACTTCTATGGGGCGGTAGCGACCAGCGTCTTCGGCGAGCATCACCAAGACTCGTCGGCCGGTGCGAATGATTGCCTCGCTCGGCACCCACAGCACACTTTGTTCGGTCGAACGATTCAGGTGCACCTGGGCCGTCATACCCGGCCTGAGTCGCCCATCCAGGTTGGGCAGTTCGACCCGCACACGCACAGTTCGGCTGTCGGGATTGGTTTCGGGCAAAATCGCACTGACCGTGCCCTTAAGCACTGTGCCCGGAAAGGCTGGCAGACGTGCTTCGACCGCTTGCCCCATGATGATCGATCCAGTCTCCGACTCTGGAACGGCCACTGCCAGCCAGACGCTGCTCAAGCCATTGACTCGAGCCAGCGTCTCGCCGGCCGCCACGGTCATACCCGAACGTACATTCAACTCTTGCAGCACACCGCTTATGGGGCTGGTGAGCGTCAGGACCGGCTGGGTCTTGCCGCTTCGCTCCACTTGAGCAATCAACGTCGCTGGCATCCCGGTCAAGCGCAAGCGTTGGCGCGCTGCCGCCAGCAAGTCGGCATCGCCACTGCGTTTGAGTGCGAGAAACTCTTCCTGAGCAGCGGCCCACTCCGGGACCAGGATATCGGCTAAAGCCGCATGGGCTTTGAGCACATCGCCTGGAGCACGGGCATACACCCGCTCCACAAAGCCAGCAGTACGCGATTGAATCACCGCAACATCCCGCTCGTCGAATGCCAGCACACCGACCACGTCCAGGCTGGAAGCAAGCACGCCGCGAGTGACTGTGGCCAGTCGTAAGCCGAGATTCTGGGTCAGGCTGGGGTCAATACTGATGGCCGCACTGTCCGCTGCAGCATCAGCGTAGCGGGGCTTCAACTCCATATCCATAAAGGGAGATTTGCCTGGTTTATCGAATTTCTGTTGCGGCTGCATCGGGTCGTACCAATACAGTACTTTGCGTTCGTCTTGCGTTTTAGGGGCCTGTTCGGAGGTGGTCTCAGGCATTGCACTCATGCGCTGCTGAGCGAACCAATAACCGCCGGCAGCGCCCAAGGCAATCGAGAGGCCTGTCAGCAAAGCCCCTTTCCAGATTCGAGTGCTCATTGATTGGCGTCCCCATAAGCAAAATACAGGCGAGCACTGGTGAGGGCGCGCTGTTCTTCGAAGTCGATCTGTTTGAGGCGGGTCTCGATGAGTTCCCGTCGGGCCGCGATGACCGCCGCCAAGTCGCTTTTACCGGCGCGGTAGCTGGCCATGGTCAGCGCCACCTTTTCCTTGGCCAGGGGTAGCAGACTGTCCTGGCTGCGGCGCATGGCACGGTTTAGACGCTCGTACTCGGCCAAATCGTCCTCCAGTTGCTGGGTATGTTCACGTATGAGAGCCTCGCGCTCGGCCTCCAACTGATTCAGTTCGGCGTGTTTGGCGGCGATCTTCGGGTTTTGTCGGGAGTCGGGGAACAGTGGCAGGTCGAACGTGAACTGCACGCTGACCATGTCGCCGAACTGACGGTCGCGCCGCTGGTAATCAAGCTCCCAACTCCAGTCGGACTGCTTTTCCGCCTTGGCTTCACGGACCTTGGCCTGCGCTTCGCGAGTCATTGGAACGAACGCCGCCAGTGCGGGGTGATGTTGCAGCTTATGCGGGTAACCCGAAGCGTCGATGGGCCACTCGGGCAAGCTGCCGACGGGCTGGTCATTGGCGGCCGGACCTATCCAGCGTCTGAGAGCTGCTCTGGCTTGAGCCCGCAAACGGATCAGGTCGTCTTGTTGTTCCGCCAACTGAGCCGCCTCCTGTTTCGGCGTTACTGCATCGGCAGGCTGACCACGGCCTCCGGCGATCTGCGCCCGGACGGTATCAGCCAATAGACGGTTCTCCCGGTAAAAATCCTGAAAAAGCGCCTCTTTACGTTCGACGGAGTAGCTGCTGATCCAGGCTAATGCCGTGGCCTGACGAACGTTCAAGCGCTCGACACGGCTTTCGGCCGCGGCTCGATCTATTGACGCTTCCGCAACTTCAATGCGCGCCCTACGCTTGTCACGGTTGGGTACCTCCTGCATGACGCCGACCATCTGCATGGTCATGAAGTCCTGCTCGAGGCGCCAGCGGTCAGGGCCGCCGATGGGATAGTTTTGTACGCCCAGTAGGAGCTTCGGGTCGGGTAGTTCACCGGCTGGAATGGCGGCGCTGCTGGCCGCTTGCAGTTTAGCTGCTTGGGCGGTCAGTGATGGTGCATTGTTTTCAGCCAAGCGTAAGGCTTCGTCGAGTGTCAGGGGCGCAGCAAGACTTGGCAACGCCAGCACGCTTGCCGCCAGGGCCGCCACGAGGGGCCAACCGGTGCAGTAGCACTTGGAATTCATGTTCACGATTCCTGTGATGATCCACTGCGCGCCTCTCTAAACATGCGCACAGATATGCCATCCCGCGCCAGAGCAGGATGAGGCTCAGTGTGGTACAGGAATCAAGCGCGAGGCGGTCGCCACACCCCGGACGGGGTCTGAGTAGGCAGGGAGTCGCTGAAGATTGTCAGCATCTGAGGACTGGACAAACGGGTGGCAGGTTTCCCAAACGACACCTGTAGCAGACTGGTGCTCCTGCATTCCTGACCAGGTTTGCAGGGTTTGCCATGGTCGGAGGAGCTGCTCATCTCGACGCAGCAGTCCTGGTTCATATCAGCCATCATGGTCATGCCCGTCGTTTTCATCGGGCAAGGTTCTATCGGTGACTGAATACCCGCCATCCCGCTGAGGGGAAGCGCCAAGCTGATCAGGAAAATGAGGCAACACCGCAGATAGCGTTTCATGCGAAGGAGTTTAGTCGCAGGTAAAGGGATAAACCATTACGAATCTGTCAGGAGGAACCAGCCAGATAGCCCAGCAGGTCAACATGAGTCTCCTTGCCTAGAAACAAGGACTCGCTAAACAGCGAAGCCTGACTCCCTGAGCATGGAAGTAGTTAAAGCTCACAGAATACCGTTCGGATCACGTTTGATTGGTTTTACTATTAGTGTGGCCTCGGTAGCTGCCGTAGCTGCCGTAGCTGCAAAGTAAGGGAGCCCACTAGCCTTTGTTTACACGGCCATGCTCAAAGGGTTCGATGAGCTGTCCAAGGTAATTTTTGGGGTAATCCTTTCCATGCAATCCGACCTCGGCTTGGCCTAGTTTCCCCAGACTGTCATAGAACGTGCCAAATATTCGGTCCCACACCATCAGAAACTCACCATAGTTGACCTGGGCGTCTTCAAAGTCGCGTTTGTGATGCCAGCGATGAATTTCGGCAACACCGATAATGTGGCGCAACCATCCCACCCGGTAGTCCAGGTTCGAATGCTGGAAGGCCAAGTGCACTGTTAGAACTCCAAACCAAGTGGCCACAACTGCGGAGGGTGCGCCTGATGCGAACAGGATCACCAGCCCCGGACTCGCCATAAGCACCGCGTGCAACGGATGTCGTCGCTCCCCGTTCATCCAATACAACCGCTCGGCGCTGTGATGTGGCATGTGAAAACGCCACAGCCAATGCACTCGGTGACTGATCCGGTGCATGACATATAGGCTCAGATCGAGTACGGCGATGACTAGTAGCAACTGCAGCCACAGCGGGCTCTCGATCGGAAAGAGACGAACCGAAGCTGGCACCGCATCACCAAGCTTGACCAGGACTCCAGCTGTGAATTGAATGACAGAAAGGTTCACCAACATGTGCAGCAGGTCTGTCGCGGTGTCGTGATGATCCTCAAGCCAAGCTTCTCGGAAAGGTTGGATGCGCTCCAAACCAGCAATGATCAAAAGTCCCACTGCAGCAACTAGGGGAGTCGTGGGCCAATACGGTACGCCGGTATACAGCGTCCAGATCATGAAGGCAGCAGAGCCGCCAAACACGAGTGGATAGCTCACCCACCGTAAGGCGAATCGTAGAAAGGAAGGCATTGCTCAGCTCCTAGATATGGAACCATCACAATATGTTAAGAGGTGAGCTTTCGACTTGAACGAAAGAGCTAAACCTCCTGGAGATGAACATCTGCCAAGGCGGATGACGGATCGATACCCAGTAGCGCCCGGAATGTCCGGGAGAAATGAGCCGAGTCTGAAAAGCCCGCCTCATGAGCCGCGTCGGTCAGCCGTGCACCTTTTGCCAAATGCTGCAGGGCTTGCGTGAGACGTAACCATCTCGCGTAACTGCGAAGCGGCAGCCCCGTCTGCTCCACGAACCAATGAGAAAACCGCGTGGGGGATAGATGCACCACCGCGGCCAACTCTTCGCGTCCCATTTGGCCTCTGCTCAGCGCCTCAATGACCTTGATCAAGCGAGGATCTGGGGGCGGGAGATCGGGCAGTCGCAGTGCCTGGCGCACCCCGGTCCTAACCTGGAGATCAGTGTGTCCTGGCTCGTGCAGTGCGTCGACTATCGGCGCTACGTCCGCCGGAGTGATCCAAATCACCCTCGCTTCTTCCGCACCCCGCAGAGCGCGGGCTTCCTCGGACAGCGCATCCACATAGATCGACAGAACGTGACCGGCGCTCAGTTGGTGTTTCAAACCGGCCGGAATGAAGATGGCGCCCCCTGTTTGAATACCCATCGGGGTTTGAACCGATACAGTTGAGTCGAGGCCAACTGAGATCTGATGTGCTTGATGGAGGTGCCATTCTTGGTGACCGGCACGGCCATAAAAGACACCGATACCAGGGCCAACCCATGCATGACCCGCCCAGCGCACGGTCTCTGCTGTAACCCAGCTTTTCATTCTCTAGCTCGGCCTACTTCCACTTTTTTCCGTGCTGACTGCACACGTATAGTCATTCGGCATCTGACTGCGGCATCGTATTGATGCTGGGCCATGATGGGCTATTCGTGCGCCGACTCCCAATTTCTTTACCGTGCTTGCGCACCTGGATAGTTGAGAATTTTTGCCGACGCCGGTTCGACCGCTTTGCCACCGTTCGGGTAATGAACTTTTGTGATTAGTTTGCCGGGTACTCAGCGATCACTTGGTCAGTACCTGCTTTGCTCAGACCGATGACCTGATACGCATCCTGCTTCCCACCAGCCTCCATACCAGGCGAGCCTGCCGGCATCCCCGGCACAGCAATCCCAATAAGGTCATCGCGTTTGCTCAAGGCAACTATTTGCTCAGCTGGTACGTGGCCTTCAACAAATTTTCCGTTGATCACTGCGGTGTGGCAGGACGAGAGTCGTGGAGCAACACCGAGATCCTGCTTGACCGCGCTCATGTTGGTTTCTACATGATCAACGACGGTGAAGCCGTTAGCTTCAAGGTGCTGGATCCACTTCTTGCAGCATCCACAGTTAGCGTCACGATGGACGTCGATCGTCAGCGACTCTGCTGCATGACCAACTGAACTGATAAACAGAGCCGCGAACGCAGCGAGGCGAAGTGCCCGACCGGGACGAAGAAAGTTATTTCGCATGGGTATGCTCCTTCCCATCAGCGTGGGTATGAGTTTTTGGCTGAACGGCCGGAGTTGCAGGAGCGTCATGTGAAGCCTCCACAACCTGAGGATGGGCGTGTTTGGTACTTTCATCCTGAGAAGGCGCTGCGGCCGCCTCATGGGCATGGGCGCTGTTTCTCTCGCCATGATGGTCGCCTGCTTCGGCTATCTCTTCGGCTGCACCCGCATCATGATGCCCCGCGACAGCCCCTTTTTGGCCCTCATGCTGGCCTTCATGGTTATGCATTTTGCTCTCGCCGCCACCGTGTTGATGACCACCGCTGCTGGTTGCTAGAGCGTTGTATTGCTCTGCATCCAATGAAGGTAGCTGTTGGAGAAAAGCGACCATTCCCCATATGTAGGGATCGGCCATGCTTTTACCCCAAGCGGGCATGCCTGTGGATTTGATTCCATGCTTGATGATCCAGAAAGCTGCGGAAGGGTTTCCATCAACGCCCAGTTTTGAAAGATTCGGAGGTGCAGGGTAAAGGCTATTACTTAATTCGGTTCCTGCAATACCTGGAGCCAGATGGCAACCAATGCACATAGCGTTGTAGTTGCCAGCACCTGCGCGGATGAGAGCTTCTTCGCTCAGGTCGGGGACTTTAATATCGCGTGAGCGCACAGCAATCGAGCGATCCCGAGCAGTGGAAAGAAGTGAGTGAACGGGGCCGAAATGCGGATCATCCGCCCCAACATTGATCACACCAGAATACACCACGCCGGCACCTACTATTGCGGCGACCACCCCGGCAGCAGTCAATGTTTTCAATGTTCTTTTCATGTCAGGCCCTCAAAACCACATCCGAATACCGGCGACAAATCGCGCCTCGTTCGCATCCTCTCCTTCATCGCTGGCCAAGTCTGCCGTATTGCCGTAGGAGCGGCTCCAGCTAACACCAATATAAGGGGCAAATTGGCGAACAATCTCATAACGCAATCGGAGCCCTACTTCGGTGTTTGCCAATCCAGACCCAATGCCGCGTTGAGGATCATTTTTTCCGTAAAAATTGGCTTCGGCCGTCGGCTGCAAGATCAGGCGATTGGTCAGCAGAATGTCGTAGTCGCCTTCCAATCGAGCTGCGGTTTGACCGTTCTCACCGATGTAGGCAGTCGCTTCGGCTTCAAAGTTATAGAGGGCCATGCCCTGAATACCGAGCGCTCCCCAAGTTTGTGGTGACCCGGGCTTGAAGTCTTGTCGTACGCCGGTGACGACATCCCACCATGGACCGATGGAGTGCCCCCAAAGTGCTGAGAGTTCAGCGCTTTCCGTTACGCCATTGGTACGTTCGCCTTCCGAGCGCAACCACAGTCGATCAACGTCACCGCCGATCCATCCTTTTGCATCCCAAGCCAATGCACTACCGTTGTCAGCATCCTGGTACTCGAACTTATCCAGCAGCATGAAGGAGTTGAGTTTTTTGTCGTGGACACCATGACCAGCGACATCTGGAAAGGCGGCTGCACGGTCAGCGTCGGTAAGTACGGGGACTGGGGTTCGACTGGTGGTAGTCGCCCCTCCATCCATACTTTCCATTCCGTCCATTTTCCCGTCATCCATACTCATCTTGCTGTGATCCATAGCCCCCATCTTGCTATGGTCCATAGCTCCCATTGAGCCGTGGTCCATCTTGGAGTGATCCATCTCTTCAGCGGCGTGAGCCACGACAAAGAAAGCAGGACTGGTAGAAACTGCCAGTGCCATCAACGTTGGGCGTAAAAACTTCCTGGTCATGATCTCAATCTGCCTTTTTGGTTTTTTGGTCATGATCCATCGACTCATGGCTCATCTTGCTGTGGTCCATTGACCCGTGATCGGGCTTAGACTCGTTTGTCGCAGTTGCAGGCTTGCTCGTTGCTTTCGCAGGAGTAGCAGGTGAGTGATCACTACTATCTTCGACTGCCAGCGTCACGGACGAGAGTCCACCCATCAAGCCGACGGCAAAGAGGCAGCCGACCAGCGATTTACGATTTAGGTATGTGCTCACAGATCGTCTCCTTTACTCATCAACCCGTACTTCACGGAACATGCCCATTTCCATATGGAATAGCAGGTGGCAGTGATAGGCCCAGCGACCTAAGGCATCAGCAGTGACTCGGTAGCTGCGTTTGGTTCCAGGCGGCATGTCGATCGTGTGTTTGCGCACCATGAATTTGCCGTTCTCATCCTCAAGGTCGCTCCACATGCCGTGGAGGTGGATGGGGTGGGTCATCATGGTATCGTTCACCAGGGTGATGCGCAGACGCTCGCCATACTTGAGGCGCAACGGCTCGGCGTCAGAGAATTTGATGCCATTGAATGACCACGAGAACTTCTCCATGTGACCGGTCAGATGCAGCTCAATGGTGCGATTGGGTTCGCGGCCGTCAGGATCTTGGAAAGTGCTTTTCAGATCTGAGTAGGTGAGCACGCGACGGCCATTGTTCCGCAAGCCAATGCCAGGATCGTTTAGCTTCGGTGTCGGGCTCATGGCTTGCATGTCAACCAAGGGGTTATTGGTTTCGGAGGCTGGGTGAGTCTGCATTTCGCCACCCATGCCGCCCATGCCTGCCATCTTGCTGTGGTCCATGCCGGCCATGTTGGACATGTCGCCTTTGTCCATTCCCGCCATCTTGCTGTGGTCCATGCCGGCCATGTTGGGCGTGTCGCCTTTGTCCATGCCCGCCATCTTGCTGTGGTCCATACCGGCCATGTTAGTCATGTCACCGCTGTCCATGCCGGTCATCCCGGTCATGTTACTTTGGTCCATTCCGGCCATCTTGCTGTGGTCCATGCCAGCCATGCCTGACATGTCGCCGCCGCCCATACCAGCCATGCTGCCATGGTCCATGCCCGCCATACCGCCCATACCCATGTCATCCATGGTCAAAAGCGGCCGAGGATCAATCGCAGGTACCTGTGCCTTTAATCCTTCGCGAACTGCCAAGGTTCCACGTGCATAACCGGTTCTATCCATGGACTGGGCGAAGATTGTGTAAGCCTCTTCGCTGGCAGGTTCTACGATCACGTCATACGTTTCTGCCACGGCGATGCGGAATTCGTCGACGCTCACCGGTTTGACATGTTGGCCGTCGGCGGCCACAACGGTCATTTTCAAGCCAGGAATGCGGACGTCGAAATAGCTCATCGCCGAGCCGTTGATAAAGCGCAGGCGTAGCTTCTCACCCGGTTTGAAAATACCGGTCCAGTTACCGTTAGGCGCCTGGCCATTCATGAGGTAGGTATAAGTATCCCCACTGACGTCTGCGAGATCAGTGGGGTTCATTTTCATTTCAGCCCACATCTTCCGGTCGGCTACGGCAGATGACCAGCCTTCCTTGCTGACATCGTCGATGAAATCGCCAACGGTACGTTTGTGATGGTTGTAGTAGTCAGATTGCTTCTTGAGCTTCGCCATGACGCGACTAGGATCTTCGTCGGTCCAGTCAGTCAACATCACCACGTAGTCGCGGTTGTATTGAAAAGGTTCAGGCTCTTTCGAGTCGATAACGATTGGCCCGTAAACACCGGCCTGCTCCTGTAAACCCGAGTGGCTGTGATACCAGTAGGTACCGTTCTGATGAACCTTGAATTTGTACTCGTACATGCCATCGGGTGCGATGCCATGGAAACTCAAGCCAGGTACACCGTCCATGTTGGCCGGCAGGATGATCCCGTGCCAATGGATTGAGGTGTCTTGGTCCAGGCGATTTTTCACACGCAGTGTGACCGTATCGCCTTCGCGCCAGCGCAGCAAAGGTCCGGGCAACGAACCATTGATGGTCATGGCTGTGCGCGGCGAGCCAGTTATGTTTACAGGGGTTTCACCAATAAACAGATCAAATTCGTTGCCGGTGAGAACGCTCGGCAGACCAGGACTGGTCACTGCCCATACAGGAGTGCGCCACAGACCAAGGCCGCCAAGAATGCCACCAGCGGCCAGGCCTTTAACGAATGTCCGCCTAGAGGTTTTGGAATGCATGCCGTTTATGTCCAATCAGTCAAAAGGGAAGCCGTACGAAACAACCAATGAGTTGCTCGGATGAGCTTCGCCCACCGTCACAAAAAACGAACTCTTACGGCAAGCGAGCTCAGAAATTGCCACATTTAAACCACCACAGTGATTACATTTCTGTCAGCTTGGGAATGTACCCAGCTATTTAGCAATTCTTGTGGTCCATCGCTTTGGCTTGGCTTTCTGCGACGGGAGGTTGGGAGCTTTGCGTTTGAGCTACTTGGTACGACTCCATCGAATTATTCCTAGCCACTTCCATACGTGCGAACGCCCGGTCACCACCGCCTTCAGCCATAGCCAAAGAAGAGACGGTCAGGGCTGCGATGACGAACAAAGTTTTGATGGGGTTCATTTGAATTTCCTCGGATGAGTATTGGTAACCCCTCGAATCCACATCAAGTGACGATTCTTAGGGGAGAGCTTAAGGCTCAATAGGACTATAAGACTCATACCCTGTCAGGAACCTTAGGCCAATATTACAGTTGTGTCAGGTTGCGATATTTCTCTTGAGGAACACGCTATTTAATCCGTAAGGTCTCGATCTTCCAACGTTACACCGCTATTAACTGAGTATCAGTTGAGGCGCTTAACATTGTAAGTGTCCGATAGCTTTCAAGGTGCAGATGTTTTTTTAGTTTCTGCACTGGAACTGCATATGTGAGCCTGGATGCACCGCGTCAACACTTAAGTGTTCGATGCTCATGAAAAATAGCAACGCTACTGAGGGTGATTGAGTGTGAGTATTAATTTTGAGAAAGCGCTTGGCTCCGCAGAAAGAGCGTTAATTTTTCGTAGCCAAAGAGCTGAAATCTTGAGTAACAATATCGCAAACGCTGATACGCCGAACTTCAAGGCCCGAGATTTAGATTTTTCTACTGTGCTTTTGCAAAGCCAGACAAAAGAAACTCCTGCTACTCCGATTTCTTTGAAAACAACAAATGTAAAACACATTACCGGAAAAGAATCAGTAAATGATATTTACGGAGGTGCTTTGCTTTACAGCACACCAGCTCAACCTGCCATTGATCAAAATACTGTCGATCAGCAGGTCGAGATCGCAAAGTACACAGAAAATGGAATACGTTTCGACGCCGCTTTTACTAGGTTGAATGGAGCATTCAAAGGTTTGCTCAAAGCTCTGCGAGGTGATTAGTAGCGCAAGGGCTTGCGAGCGGTAATTGTGGCCGACGTGGCTGCTTCGGTACTTCCTGAGGGTTAACCAAGGGGAGCCCCTGTATACGGGGCTCTGACCATGGAAAGGTGCCAGCATTCAAGCACTGATCTGGGAAGGAAAACCTAACGCCTCGACAGCTTTACGAATCTGCTCTGGGCTTTCGCTGCTTTCAACACTCACCTTACCGGCTGACCGATCCACGGAAACGGTAGCTTCGCTGTCCAGTGACTGAATCGCTTTGGTGATTTTGCTGACGCAACTGCCGCAACCGATGCCTGATACATCTAAGACGAACATGGTTATTCCTCTCGTGCTGAGCGGTCTCTTTTCACCGCACCGATAGCATCAACGTTGACACGACGGCAAGGTCAACAGTTATATGTTTCGGGTTGTGAGTGTCATTGACGGGTAATTGCACAGACTTAATCACTCGTTTGCATTTGACCTGATAAACGATTTGCAGCGTATTCGACCAGTACGCTTCTTGGTCATGGCCGGGAGAGAACGGTCAGAGGCGGACATTCCAGCTACTCTCGCTCCTCACTCGCAGTTGAAGCCTCTTTCCTGCCAGGCACTGTAGATGCTCTCTCCGCTCCTTGGTCTTGCATAGGTATAGGGGGTATGCCTATCATGCTCAATACATAGCTAGGGGGGGTATCCTATGGGCCATATTGCAGCAAACAAAGAAAATCTTCTCAAACGCGTAAAACGCATAGCCGGACAAATCCAAGCCGTTGAACGGGCATTGGAATCGGATCTCGATTGCGCCAAAACACTACACCTTGTTGCTGCCACTCGCGGAGCAATCAACGGCTTAATGGAGGAAATCATCGAGGACCACGCGCGGGAGCATGTCGCGAACCCTGCGCTCAGCGAAGAAGAGCGTAACAAGGGCGTCGAAGAGCTTCTTGAAGCCATTCGCCGTTACGCCAAGTGAACGCATCTAGGTACACACTCATGAGCAGCACCAACATCAATTACACACACGACCACGTGTTCCTTGGCTCAGCGCACGACGAAAATGCCAAGCGTACGCTTTGGGTTGTGGCACTGACGGTGGTGATGATGGTTGGCGAGATCACCGCCGGCTATATCACGGGTTCGATGGCGTTACTGGCCGATGGCTTCCACATGGCAACCCATGCCGGCGCATTGGGCATCGCGGCGGCCGCTTACGGATACGCAAAACGCCATGCTTCTAGCCAGCGCTACAGTTTCGGTACCGGAAAGGTTGGAGACTTGGGCGGATTCGCCTCGGCACTGATTCTCGGTATGGTCTCCCTGGGAATTGGCATTGAGTCTGTCATGCGCCTCTTGCAGCCAACGGAAGTTCAGTTCGGCACCGCTACGCTCATCGCGATTGCCGGTTTGATCGTCAACATTGTCAGTGCCTTATTGCTGGGCCACGGGCACAGTCATGGGCACGATCACGATCACGGCCATGCCCACCACGGGAACGACAACAACCTGAAATCGGCCTACGTCCACGTCATCGCAGACGCGCTGACTTCGGTTCTGGCCATTGCTGCACTGCTCGCCGGCCGGTATCTCGGCTGGGTTTGGCTAGACCCGGTCATGGGCATTGTCGGTGCCATTGTTATCGCGCGCTGGGCATGGACCTTGATGGGGGCAACCGCAGGAGTACTGCTGGATCAGACAGACGCACACGTTGCCGAGGAAATCCGCGAACTAGTTGAGAAACCGGGGGATGCCACTATCACGGACTTGCACGTCTGGCGGATTGGACCGCAAGCCCATGCGGCCATCGTCAGCGTCCTTGGTGAGGCCACTGCGAACGCCGATAGAATTCGTGAACGTCTCAAGCCGGTCTACGAAGTCAGCCATCTGACGGTCGAGTTTCGACCTGTCTGATTCAGCGCCTCCCCACCATTGTCTCCAAAGGAACCCGCAATGCCTCCAGGGAAACGTGAACTGGCACGAATCGAACGTCGGTTGATGACCACGCTCACCGAAGCATGCGAAACAGCAAAAGGTGAAATCGAAGGCTTTACCTGGCTCACTCATGCCGCTGACCTGAACGCATTGGCTGAAACCCTGAATGTAATCTGGGTGTTCGAAACCCAGGCTGACAGAAAGCGCGCCCTGGTTAACGCTAAGGCGCGCATCTTTGAGTTGACGGCCTTAGCGTTGAATGAGGCCAACATCGATCTGATCCCTTCAAACCTTAACGTCCGCTTCGACTCTGAGGAGGAGTGTCAGCGAACTCACGGAGGTGACTGGAACACCCGCCTGACTCAATCACGTGTGTCCAAAGGTGGCTGACAATGGCTAAAGAAATCGAGAATCCCTGCATCTCAGTTTGCCAACTCAGTGGTGATCTGTGTGTGAGCTGTGGGCGAAGCAAGGAAGACATCAGAAAATGGAAACGCATGAAGCGGCCTGAAAAAATGGCCGCTGTTCAAAGGGCGAATGTGCGCTTGAAGGGACTGAAGAAAGCACATGGGTAGTCACTTGCCCAGGTTTACCGCTTTGGGTCGTTATGAGCCCCTCAGCTTTGATGTCTGGTTGGTCAAATTCTCAATCGCTGATCAGTCAAATGCGAATGACTGGTCAGGTCGTATGCAAACGCATGGCAAGTGCGCTGCAATTTTGAAGCTCAGTCAATTCGGGTATTCCTCAGTCTCAATGCATTGAAAACTACAGATGCAGAACTGACGCTCATGGCTATGGCAGCGATCATGGGCGACAGGAGATGTCCCGTAAGTGGATAGAGCAAGCCTGCGGCAAGAGGAATGCCCATTGAGTTGTAAAGAAAGGCGAAACCCAAATTTTGCCGCATGTTTTTTACTGTTGCGACCGAAAGAGCCCGTGCTCGTAAAATCCCCATCAGGTCGCCTTTTACCAGCGTGAGTTGCGCGCTATTCATCGCCACGTCAGTCCCTGTCCCCATGGCTATGCCCACATCTGCTCGCGCCAGGGCCGGTGCATCGTTGATACCGTCACCAGCCATGGCAACCTTCCTGCCATATTGCTGGAGGTCTGCGACCAGACGTTCCTTGTCCTGAGGTTTCACTTCACCGTGGACTTCTTCAATCCCCATCTCCCTGGCGACAGCCCGAGCGGTGGTGAGCCCGTCGCCAGTAGCCATGATAATTTTGATGTCATCAGCCTTGAGCTTGGTGACTGCTTCTTTGGAGGTCGGCTTAATTGGATCTGATACTGCCAACAACCCTGCCAATACCCCGTCGACTGCGAGGTAGATGATGCTGATGCCATCAAGTCGCAACAACTCTGCACGCTCTTGTAGGGGCTTAGTGCTCACGCCTGCGGCTTCCATCAACGCGGTGTTCCCCAGCTGGATCTTCTTGCCATCAACGATGCCACTGACCCCGATACCTGAACCAGACTCAAAGGATTCTGGCTTGGTGAGCTTAATGTTCTCGGTTCGGGCGTGATCGACGATTGCATGAGCCAAGGGATGCTCGCTGCCCTGATCAAGGCTGGCAGCCAGCTGAAGAACATCGTGGGGATTGAATCTGGGTGTGGCCTCCACACTGTGAAACACTGGCCGCCCCTCTGTCAGCGTGCCTGTCTTATCGACAATCAGCGTGTCGATCTTGCAAAGGTTTTCGATGGCACTGGCATCCCTGAACAGCACACCCATGCTAGCTGCTTTACCTGTCGAAACCATGATCGACATGGGTGTAGCAAGACCCAACGCACAGGGGCAAGCGATGATCAGCACGGCGACAGCGTTGATCAGACCAAACACCCAGCTGGGCTCAGGGCCAAAAAGCCCCCAACCAACAAATGTAAGTATCGCAATCGCGATAACACCCATCACAAAGTAGCCGGCAATCGAGTCGGCCATTCGTTGCATTGGTGCTTTGGAGCGCTGAGCCCGAGCGACCATCTGTACGATCTGTGACAGCATGGTCTCGGCGCCGACCTTCTGCGCCTCCATTACCAAGCTCCCATGTGTATTCAGCGTGGCGCCAATCAGGCTATCTCCAGCTCTCTTCATTACCGGCACTGGCTCGCCAGTGAGCATGGACTCATCCACCGCACTTTCACCCTCCAGTACTGAGCCATCAACGGGCACCTTTTCACCTGGCCTGACCCGCAGATGGTCTCCAAGGTGAACATGGGTAAGAGGAATGTCTTCCTCCTGTCCATCGGCATTGATCCGGCGTGCGGTCTTGGGGGATAGGCCGAGAAGAGACTTAATGGCGGCAGAGGTTTGCGATCGGGCTTTGAGCTCAAGAATCTGCCCAAGCAAGGTCAGCGAGATGATGACTGCGGCGGCTTCGAAGTAGACGCCGATGCGTCCATCTTGCATGAAAGTGGTGGGAAAACTTTGAGGAAATACCGTTGCCGCGACGCTGTAAAGATAGGCTGCGGCGGTACCCAAACCAATCAGAGTCCACATGTTTGGACTGCGATTTCTAATAGAGGCTATGCCCCTTACAAAAAAGGGCCAACCTGCCCATAAGGTCACCGGAGTCGCCAGAGCGAGCTCGATCCAGTTTTGGATCGAGCCATGAAGGAGTTGTAACGGGTGTCCCACCATGGCGAGTACGGTCACTAGCACTGCCTGAATTCAACACATAAGTGCAACGCTCACCCCTGTATGCACTTCGTACGGCGTCTTCCAGCCCAAGCGCTTGCGCGGGCGTAGATTGATCCTCGCTACTGTCCGATTGACGGCTTCGACGGTC